>JAQVVS010000014.1 GCA_028698865.1 Candidatus Altimarinota bacterium
GATTTGTTTATTTCAATAGAGAAATCAGATCGATTTTGAGCCAAAATGAAAATATTTCTTCTGTGAAAATTTTGAATTATGAAGGAAAAATAATTTATGATTCGAATGTCGATACTGATAGGCGTTACGAAGGCGATGATAGAATTGTTAATGAAAGATTGTTTTTGAATCAGGTTAAATCCAAGAATATTTCTTTTAAGATTGATGGAGGAAAAACCGTTTATTTGAAAATGGATGATAATGATAAGGTTTCTTTTGTTGATAAAGATGAAAAACTTTTGGACGAGCTGGTGAGTGGATTTTTTGTGGAATATTTTGTTTTACCTGTTAATGACAGATATGCGGTCATTTACGATGTTGATTATTCTCATCTTTATAAAAGGGTTGAGTTGATTACCGAGAGGATTGTGTATTTAGCAATTTTTGGAATTATGCTCGGAATGCTTTTGTCTTTTGTGTTGTCTTCAAAAATTACAAAACCTATAGGAAAGTTGGTTGAGTCTGCGAATGAAATAGCGAAGGGAAATTTTCAAACTCAAGTTGATATAAAAACTGGCGATGAAATAAGTTTTTTGGGAGAAACTTTCAATCAAATGGCGAAGGATTTGGAATCTTCAGTTGAAGCTAAGCTTTATAAAGAAAGAGTTACGAGTGAGCTTAAAATTGCTTCCACTATCCAGCAGCAATTGTTGCCGAAAGATATTCCGAATATAAAAGGTCTTGAGGTTTCTGCTGGGATTATTCCCGCGGAAGAGATTGGCGGAGATGTTTATGATTTTTTGAAAACTTCGGATGAAAAAGTTTTGTTTTATTTGGGGGATGTGACTGGACATGGAGTTCCGGCTGGAATAGTGAGTTCTATCGCGAGTGCGCTTTTTTACGGATATTCAAAAGAGTCCGATTTGGAAAAAATTATTACTGAGGTTAACAGAGTTTTGAAAGCGAAGACTTTGACTAATATGTTTATGACTTTGTGTTTGATGCAATGGGAATCTTCTGCAAAGAAATTTTCTTATGTGAATGCGGGTCATGAGCAAATTATTCATTACAAAGCAAAGGAAAAGGAAGTTGAGCTTGTTCCCGCCGGAGGGATTGCGTTGGGGATGCTTCCCGATGTTTCAAATTTGATCAAGACTCAGGAAGTCGATTTGCAAGTTGGAGATTATTTGGTGATTTACAGTGATGGAATTCCCGAGGCTTGGAGGAATAAAGATGAAATGTATGGTATGGAGAGATTTCAAAATGCTGTTAAGTATTTTGGCAATGATTTAGTGACGTCGCTTGCGATGAAAAAAGCCATTTTGAGTGATGTAAAGCAGTTCTGCGGGGATTACAAACAGATGGATGATATTACGCTGATTGTGGTGAAGAGGGTGGAGTAATTTCTAAACCTTTAAGAAAGGTTTCGATGCTTCCAAAAGATCGGTTGTTTTTCGCTTCGGACCGCGAGCCTCGCTACTTTCTTCAATAGGGGCTCTGCTAAACTTTCTACAGAAAATTTTTTGCTTCGCAAAAGCATTTTCTTTGAAAGTTTTCCTGCGCTCCGTTCGTTTTCGCGGAGCTCAAACTCGCTTCGCTTCGGACCGCGAGCCTCGCTACTTTATCAATAGGGAAAACTTAGCTTTTCTACGAAAAATGTCCTCACTATGTTGTGGGCATTTTTCTTTGAAAAGCTTCCTGCGTCTCCGTTCCGCAAAAGCGGAACTTCGGCTTCGGATCGGTTTTCTCGCTACTTTATCCCTGGTACTGGAAACTTCAAACTCATTTCACGCACTTCTTCTTTGATTTGTTTGTGCATCTCGAGATCGTCTATGTTTGAAATTACTCTGTCGATCCAATCGGCGACGCGTTCCATTTCCGGTTCTTTCATTCCTCTGGTTGTGATGGCCGGAGTTCCAAGTCTGATTCCGGATGGATCCATTGGGGAACGAGTATCGAAAGGAACTGTGTTTTTATTTAGAGTTATTCCAACTGAATCCAGCATTGATTGAGCTACTTTTCCCGGCACATTTTTATTTGTGAGATCTACCAAAATCAAATGAGTATCTGTTCCTCCGGACACCAATTCAAATCCGCGTTTTTTGAGTTCTTCCGCCAAGTGAACTGCGTTTTTGCGAACTTGTTTTGCGTATTCTTTGAATTCTGGTTTTAAAGCTTCTCCGAATGCTATCGCTTTCCCAGCAATTATATGTTCGTGAGGACCGCCTTGCATTCCCGGAAACACAGCTCTGTCTATATCTTTCGCGTATTTTTCTTTACACATTATCATTGCTCCTCGAGGACCGCGTAGAGTTTTGTGAGTTGTAGTCATTACCACATCGAAATATGGAACAGGATTTTCCAACTCTCCTCCGGCGATAAGGCCTGCGGTATGAGAAATGTCGGCCATTGCGATTGCTCCGACTTCATCAGCTATTTCTCTGAATTTTCTCCATTCGATATCTCGCGGATATGCTGTAAATCCGGCTACGATCATTTTAGGTTTATGTTCAATTGCTAGGGCTCGGACTTTTTCCATGTCAATTTTTCCGGTGTCTTTTTCAACTTCATACGGAATGAAATTGTAGGCTTTTCCTGAAAATCCTATCGGAAGCCCATGAGTGATGTGTCCGCCTTGATCAAGCTTTAGTCCCATTACTGTGTCTCCGAAATTCAGCAAAGCGAAATATATTTCATAATTTGCCGGAGAGCCCGAGTATGGTTGAACATTCGCGTGTTCTGCTCCGAAAAGTTTTTTTGCCCTTTCGATTGCGATTGTTTCTATTTTATCAACATTTTCTTGTCCTCCGTAATATCTTTTTCCCGGATATCCTTCGGAATATTTATTGGTCAAAATCGATCCACAAGCTTCCATTACCGCTTCGGAGGTGTAGTTTTCTGAAGGAATAAGTTCGATTCCTTCAGCTTGTCTCTTTTTTTCGGACTCGATTAGCTCGAATAAATCGCCATCCTGTTGTTGAATTGCGCTCATGGAGTGGTGGTTAGATGATTTTTTGGGAGTCATGACAAAATTGCCCTGACACCCGAGCTTTATTATATGGGGAGGGGACGAAATGTAAATTTAAAAAATTGGAAATTGCAAATAAATACTCGTGTGGTGGATTGAATTGTTATGTAAAAGGGAATTAAAATAGTTTGAATGATGAATATTTTGTGTTAGAATCCTGCCGCAATCGTGCCCAGGTGGTGAAATGGTAGACACGCTACCTTGAGGTGGTAGTCCTCGCAAGGGGATGGAGGTTCAAGTCCTCTCCTGGGCACCAGAAAGCGGAGAGGACCCCGTTGAAGTAAGAAAACTTTTTTTTTGTATGTTTTTTATCTTGCAGTGGAAGGCTACGTATGATAGAAATTACACGCTTGATTTTTCAAACATGGGCGCCTAGCTCAGTTGGTTAGAGCATCTCGTTTACACCGAGAGGGTCGGGGGTTCGAATCCCTCGGCGCCCACCATTGACATTTTAAATAAAGTGTTCTGTAACCGTTTCATTTCGGGCGCTTTTGCCCTAGAAGAGAACTGGCTTAAAGCCCTGTTTTTTCAAAAGTCTTGTGCAAGTTTTTGAAAACGATGTTTTTCCGTTAAGATAGCGGAATTTGGAGCAACAATCGGTAAATGGTTTAAGTCTTCTTCTGAGGATATATGCGTTAACCCATAGGTCAGCCGATTTGAATGATTGAAAGCCCTTTATTGTCTTCAATCGGCCTTGAAGATGGGAGTTGAAAGATTCTATTATGTTCGTTGTTCTCGGGGCTTTTCTTAAATAATTTGCCGCCGTAAGTTCTTTGGTATATTCATTGATTTTGAGAAGAACTTTCACGGCCTTTTCATCTTTTGCATATTTTTCAAACAATTTATATGAGCGTTTTCTGAAGGTTTCGATCATTATCTTACTTTTGAAAAGTTCGTCCTTTATTTCACTTACAAATTGCTGATATGTAGAATCTGTTCGTACACGTAGTTCTTTCCTAATGTTTTCCAGAAAATGATTGTGACAAATTTGGATGAGAACATTGGGGAAAATGTATTCTGCGGCTCTTTGGATATTCTCATTATCATCACAAACAATCATCTTCATTGGATATTTCATACTTTTGAGATATCCGAAATATTTGAGCCATGATTGATAGCTTTCAGAGGGGGCAAATCTATATACCGGGACATCATGACTTAAATAATCCAAGCCCCAAAGGAGCGGTATTTTGCGCTCATATCCTCTTACTTTAATGAACTTACCGTCTACGACCATTATCCCGCAAAAGCGATCGCAATACCTCTTTGTTATTTCATTATTATGTGGAAGTTTTTGTAGTTCTTTCAGGCAGTGCCTAAATATTGTGGAAGGAGATGTTTTTGATTTATCAGCTATTTTTCTGAGAGGTTTACCATCAATATAGTCTAACAAAAAATCCTTCTTTTTAACTTTATGATCTATGCTGAACCAATTTTTACAATCCTTGCATTTGTATCTTATGAGCCCGCTCCTTTTCCCCTTTTTAATTGTTCGAAAACTTTTGCATTTCTTACAACGAGGGTTTTTTTTGCATGTTAAACATGTTTAATTGCTATTTTCTCTATTCTACATCAAAAAAATATTGCTTTTCAGGCGCCCGAAATGAAACGGTCTCAAGTGTTCTATTTTACGTCCCTAGTAATAACTATTTTTGGGCATGAATACTGGAGGTCCTACAAAACCGGGCAATGGACATGAGGATCATGAAACTAAGAATTTATCTACTCCTGAGGATGTTTTGGCTTATGTGCGAGTTAATTTGGAGGACGCTTTGATGGCTTTGGGGCAATTGGATGCAGAAGATCCTAGAATGAGAGATCCTAAACTTCGTAGAGAGGTGGCGACTGTTGATTCTTTAGCCTTAGAGCTTAGTTCTAATTTGAGGCGGTCACTGCCTGAAGCTCCTTTTAAATTGTTTAGGCAGTTAATTCCTAGTCCAGAAGCAAGATTTTTTATTGAAAAGGCTAAGAGAATATCGAAAGAAGAAATTTATAAGAAACGAGAGCTGGTGGATAATACTTTTTCTATGTTGTTGGCTGTTTTTAGCGTGAGAATTCCCGAGTTGAAACATGGTAAAGATTCTGCCGATGAAAGGCTTTTAAAAATAAAAACTTTCGCTGAAAGATATGCTCACTTTGATGGATTAGACGTGAGTAAAGTTGTTGATATTTTCTCGAAAGTTGATGGCGAGTTTTTTATTGGATTAGAGAGGTCTGCGATAGAGTCATCTTTTAGAGATAAAAAAGTTGTTGAGATGGTTAATAATCCGGATATTTCTGTTTTTAGGTCTGGGGTTTTGCCTTCTAAGTTTTTTGGTCAATTGATGAGTGATAAAGTCTCTTCAATTGTTATGGATATTGATAGGACATGGCAGTCTAGGCGTTCGGAAGGAGGGAGGGAGACTTTTTTAGCTGGTTTTCTCAATCAGGCTAAAGAATATGTAAAGGATCGATTTGGAGAAACTTTTTTAACCGTTGAGTTTAGGGCAGTTGATTCTTTGGCTCAATTACAAAAATTGGCTCAAACACAGCCTCTTGATGAAAAATCTTATGTTATATTCAAAAAAGCTCAGTTGCTTTTGAGGGTTATGCGTATCATGATTTTGCATTCTAGTGAGATTGATGAATCGATGTATGCAGCTAATTCTAGTAATTTAAGTTCGGTTATTGATGAATTTTGCATTCAGGTTGCGAATTTTACTTATATAAATCCTCCTAGAGATGTAAATGGTAATCCTAGAACTGATTTCGTTCAAGAGGACGGGTTGATTGCGGACGAAAATGGCATGAAGGTGGATAGAATTGAAGTGGCTGAGGATGTAAAACTCTTGCATGCCATTGTTGATAAGATTTTGAGAAAGGAATTGTATGATACGACTGAAATTGGCGATATAGTTAGGATGAGAGGGTTTTTGTGTGAGGAAGATTGTTTTGATGAAGATGGAGCTTTTAATCCAGAAAAAGTTGAAAAAGCTTTGAGTAAGTTTTTGGGAATTATTATTTCAATTTTTGGAAATGAGATTGACTTGGAGAGCTTAGATTACTCTGTAGATACAGGGAAAACAAATGAAGCGAGCAAGGGCTCTCATAGAGGAATTCATGTTAATATTAAGTTTAAATCTTCATGCAATGCTAATGGGTTGATTCTTCAATGTGGGGAGCCTATTTCTAAGGCTATTGATGCTGAAATTCAGTTGTTGGTTTATATGTCTAAAGATAATTATAAGGCTGATACTGGATTTTATGAAAAATCAAGAAAGAGGGTTTTGGCACAAAAATTAGGAATTGAAACTGGGTTTAATCATTTTGTTTTGGATTTGATTTCAGCTCTTTCTAATGACCAATATAAATTTGAATTTGAGTCCACAGCTGATCCATATAAATCAATCGAAGGCCTAGATGAGGAATCTCGTAAAGTTTATGAAAGACAGTCTGGAATTGGAGAAAAAGCTTTATTTCCTGAAAGTGTTGATTTGGAATGTCTCTTGAGTGAAAACAGGGTTCTTTTTTCTCCAGATAAACTTAGATTGTTGGTTTTGCTTTTGGCTATTTTGACAAAGACTGACTCTAAAGGGGATTTGATAAATAAGCAGATTTTTGAATATATGGAAAAATATTTCCCAAATAAATTGGGAGGGTTGATGGATAAATATTTTGATCTTTTGCAAAACAGAGAAGAGTTTAAAGCTGGAGGAAAACTTGCGTACTTAAAGAGGATATTGGAGGCGAAAATAAGGTTTGTAAAGAATGTGAAATCTTTTAAAGGCGGGATGACGAGGGCTATTTTTTCAACTTATCATAAATTAAAGATTTCTGGCTCTGGAAAGGGCTGCAAGAATCCTGTTAAATTAACTTTTGTAACAGGGTTCAGTGGTGGGCGATCAAAAAATCCTTATGAAATGGAGATCCCGTACGATAGTCCTGTTGACATAGATAGAAAAGTGATTAAGCCAGATGAAGAAGTCGATTTTTGCTGGATAAATAGGGTAGGAAAATCCAGTTCTCCTGTTTATAAAATAGAAAAAAGTGGAGATGAAGTTACTTGTTATTTGTTATCGGGGGAAAGGCGTATCCCTCTTTGGATTATTCAGCCTGATTATAGTCATGGTTATGATTACAATTCTGATTTTGAACGAAGAAGTATTATATGTGCTTATGTTCATGGCGTTGAAGTTGATCCTGAAACTAATAAGCCTATGCTTGTTGTAAAGGATTTGGACTTAGATAGTGCTCAGTCTGTCGTTACGCCGGATTTTAACAGTTTACGTCCTTCAACTGGGCTTGATCGAAAACAGGCTAGATTTATTAATTTGGTTTATAAGGTCGGTGCTATTTGGAGGGAGGTCGCTTCTCGTACAAAAAATAAGCAGGGTGTGGAGGAAGTTCCTCTTGATGGCGTCTAGGATTTGGCTAATCCCTGAAAATCATATCTCCTCGTTCGATGCCGACGCCGATGAAGTTTGCTCTGCAGCCGATTAGTTCTTCGATTTTTTTGACATAGGCTTGAGCGTTTGCAGGGAGGTCTTCAAATTTTCTGACTTTGCTCAAATCTTCCGTCCATCCTGGCATTTCGATATACTCAATTTCGATATTTTCTAGAATTTCGAGACTTGAAGGGAATGAATTTAATTTTTCTCCTTTGTATTTATAAGCTGTAGCTATTTTTAAGAATGGCAGTCCCGTGAGTACATCTAATTTCGTGAGATTGATTGAAGTTAAGGTATTGATCATCACGCTGTATTTTCCGACAACAGCATCAAACCATCCGCATCTGCGTGGACGACCTGTGGTAGCTCCAAATTCTCCGCCAATAGTACGGATTTTTTCTCCAAGTTCATCTAAAAGTTCGGTAGGGAATGGTCCTCCCCCGACGCGAGTAGTATATGCTTTCATTATTCCGATAACACTTCCTAGTCTTCGTGGACCGACGCCAATTCCGGTGATGATTCCTCCTGCCGAAGCATTTGAAGAAGTTACGAAAGGATATGTGCCGTGATCGATATCTAGTAAAGTTCCGTTAGCTCCTTCGACTAAAACGGTTTTCCCATTATCTAAAGCGTTGTTTAGATAGTAGGCGCTGTCGACGACCATTGGTTTTACTTTGTCGAGGATTTTTTTGTAATAAGAAAGTTCTTTTTCAATGTCGTAGTCAAATTTGCCGTATTCTTTTTGAAGCATTTCTACATTCTCTCTGTATTTTTTTTCGAATGTTTCAAAGTCCATCAAGTCTTGTAAACGAATTCCGATACGACGAATTTTATCTGTATAGCAAGGGCCAATTCCTCTTTTTGTAGTTCCGATTTTGTTGTTTGATTTTGCCGTTTCTTGAAGTCCGTCGATTTCTTTATGATATTTAAAAAGTAAATGAACACGATCAGAAACAAAGATGCGGCCTTCTGTTTTGATATTGGCGTCTTCTAAGATTTGAAGTTCTTCAAAGAAAGTTGGTAAGTGCATTACGACACCATTGCCAACTACACAAATTTTTCCTTCAGTGAGCATTCCTGCAGGAACTAAATGAAAAACGAATTTTTGTGGTTTTTCAGGATTGTTTGGATCGGGGATATAAATAGTGTGACCGGCGTTTGCGCCACCTGTTGCACGAGCGATAATATCAAATTTTTGCGCTAAAATGTCGATGAGCTTTCCCTTTCCTTCATCGCCCCACTGTGTTCCCAATACGGCCGTTAGATTAGCCAAAATTTTTGCCTCTGTAGACATTTTTTGGATGGTCAATGATATAAAAAACCCTTTAGCTCGTTCCCAGAATTGCCTAATCAATATATTAGAAAATAAGATTCAAAGACAGGTCAATTGATTTAAATCCCTTGATTAAATTTCAATACATTTTAAAAATAAAGTTTTTTAGTGATTTCTTGATTATTGGCGGAGGATTATCTATTATTGAATCACTATCAAATAAAATTGATTTCTATGTTAACAAAAGAAACTCTCCTTGCTCAGTTGCCGTACTGCTTGAACGGAACTGATTTTCCTACTTTGGGAAGTAAGTACGAAGGAAAGGTTCGCGATAATTATACTAAGGACGATAAAAGAATAATTATCGTTTCAGATAGGCTTTCCGCTTTTGATCGAATTATTACTTTGGTTCCTTTTAAAGGACAGGTTTTAAATCAGATGGCTAAGTTTTGGTTTGAACAAACTGGAGATATCATGGCAAATCATGTAATTGAATTTCCGGATCCAAATGTGGTCGTGGCAAAAGAATGTAAGGCTTTGCAGATGGAAATGATCGTTCGTGGATATCTTACTGGAGTGACGACTACTAGTGCTTGGTATAATTATGAACAAGGGGTAAGAGATTTCTGCGGAAATGTTTTACCTGAAGGAATGAAGAAAAATCAAAAATTTGAAACGCCAATTTTGACTCCTTCTACTAAGGCCGCTCATGGAGGTCACGATGAATCTGTTTCCGGAGAAGAAATTGTAAAAAGAGGAGTGCTTTCTCAGGAGCAATATGATCAAATTGCTCAAGCTTCATTAAAATTATTCCAAAGAGGTGTGGAAATTGCCGCTAAACAAGGAATTATTTTGGTTGATACAAAATACGAATTTGGAATTGATAAGGATGGGGTAATTACTTTGATTGATGAAATTCATACTCCGGATTCTTCTAGATTTTGGTATGCGGATGAATATGAAGCTAGATTTGCTTCTGGAGAAGAGCAAAAGAAAATCGACAAAGAATATCTCCGAGAATGGCTTGCAGATAGAGGATTTAGAGGAGAAGGAGAGATTCCTGAAATTCCGGAAGATGTGAAAGTGGAGACAGCTCGCAGATATATAGAGGCTTTTGAACTTATCACGGGCCAAACTTTTGTTGCTGAAGTAGGGGACACGCATGCTCGTATTGAAAAAAACTTAGCTGAATTTCTTAACTAAAAAAAATATGAAAGTAGTAATATTGATGGGGTCGGAATCTGATAAAGAATTTGTTTCCGGTATGCCGAAAGAGTTTGAAGCTTGGGGTGTTGAATCTGAAATGATTGTTGCGTCTGCGCATAAAGTTCCGGAAAAAGTTTTTCAAATAGTTTCTGAAAATAATAAAAAAGAAGATATTGTTTATATTACGGTTGCAGGAAGGTCAAATGGGCTTTCTGGAGTGACGGCTGCAAATAGTGTTCACCCCGTTATCGCTTGTCCTCCTTTCGCTGACAAAGATGATTTTATGGTTAATATAAATAGTACTTTGGTGATGCCGAGCGATACTCCTGTTTTGACAGTATTGGATCGTCAGAATGTGATTATGGCAGTTCTTCGAATTTTTGCTTTGAAAAATGATACATTAAAGGCGAAAGTTGCTGAAAGAATCGCTGAAATTAAGAAAAGTTTTGAAAAATAAGTAAATTTTTAACAAATTTGAAATATGGAAGAGCATAATATATTGGCGATTTCGCCTCTGGATGGACGATATGCGAATAAAGTAGGACATTTGTCTCAATATTTTTCGGAAGCGGCCTTGATGAGATATCGCTGTTTGGTTGAGATTGAATGGTTGATTTATCTTTTTAATGAAGTGAAGCTGAAGGGGACTACTCCTTTCAAAGCTGGCGAAATTAAAATTTTGCGTAGTATTTATGAAGAATTTGATGTGGTGAATGCTGCGAGAGTGAAGGAAATTGAAAAAACTACGAATCATGATGTAAAAGCGATCGAATATTTTATTAAAGAGGAAACAAAAGGTGGGCCGATTGAACAATATCAGGAGTTTATTCATTTTGGATGTACTTCTGAGGACATCAATAACCTTTCTTATGCTTGTATGATTAGAGATTTTGTTGATAGAGAATATATGCCGATTCTCAGTGGTCTTGTACAAGAAATTTATTCAATGGCTTTGGAGTATAAAGGTGTGCCTATGAAGTCTCGAACTCATGGTCAGCCGGCTACTCCGACTACTCTCGGAAAGGAGATTATTAATGTGGTTGCCAGACTAGAGAGGGAAATGGAAATAGCCGTGAATGGGGATTATCTTATGGGGAAGATGAATGGAGCTGTTGGAAATTTTAATGCGCATGTCGTGGCATACCCGGAAGTGGAATGGCTAACTGTGAGCAAAAATTTTATACAAGGATTGGGGTTGGGGGCGAATATGTATACGACTCAAATTGAGCCTCATGATTGTTATGCGGATCTTTTTGATGCGATGAAGCGAATCAATAATATCGTTTTGGATTTCTCGCGAGATATGTGGGCGTATATCAGTCTTGGATATTTCAAGCAAAGAACAATTGCCGGAGAAGTTGGTTCTTCTACTATGCCTCACAAGGTAAATCCGATCGATTATGAGAATGCTGAGGGAAATATTGGATTGGCGAATGCTTTGTTTGAACATTTGTCTGCTAAATTGCCGATTTCCAGAATGCAGAGAGATTTGTCTGATTCGACTGTTCTGAGAAATGTGGGGACTGCGTGTTCTTATACTATCTTGGCGTTCAGAAGCGTGCTTACTGGGCTTTCAAAGAGTGAAGTGAATAAAAAAGTTATACAAGATGATTTGAAGGATGAATGGGAACTTTTGGCTGAGCCTATTCAGACTATTTTGCGAAAGAACAAAGTTCCGAATGCTTACGAAAAATTGAAAGAGCTAACTCGTGGCAAAAAAATCGACAAAAAAGGAATGCAGAAATTTGTTGATGGATTGAAGATTCCTGCAAATGAGAAAAAGAGATTAGCTAATTTGACTCCGGAGAAATATACGGGATTGGCGGAGAGTTTGGTGGAGAGTTATGTGTTGAAGGTGGCTGGATTTGGGGGATGTAGTGGAAGTTGCGAGGGATGTGGAGGATGTCATTAAGAAAACCTTTAGTAGTTGGAAGAATTATTTGTGGAACGTTTTTTTAATGTAGGCAAGTGATATTGATTGACGGTGAGCATTTACTCACCCAGTATAGGGTTGTTATTTTTTAACTATGAAAATTATGGAAAAAGAAAATGATAATCATGGTACGAAAGTGGCGATTTTTGAAGACAAGAAAGTGCGAAGAGTAATACATGGGAATGAATGGTGGTTTTCGGTGGTGGATGTGATAGAAGCTCTTACTGAGTCCACGACTCCAAGAAGGTATTGGAGCGACTTGAAGATAAAATTGAATAATGAGGGAAGTGAGTTGTACGAAAAAATCGTACAGCTTAAATTAATGGCTTCAGATGGTAAAAGATATGAAACTGACTGTGCCAATACCGAAGGTCTTTTTCGTATTATTCAATCAATTCCGTCTCCAAAGGCAGAGCCGTTTAAAAGGTGGCTGGCGCAGGTGGGTTATGAAAGGGTGAAAGAAATTGAGGATCCGGAACTTGGAGCTCAAAGGACGCGAGCTTTGTATAAGGCAAAAGGTTATCTCTTTAACTTTGGAGGTGATTTTGATAAATTGATTATGCTTATGAATTTTAGATAATTTAAAAATTGAAATATAATTATGAGGTTTATAGATTTGTTTGCTGGTATAGGTGGAATAAAAATAGGCTTTGAAAACGCTGGTTTTCAGTGTGTTTTTTCCAATGATTTTGATGAAAATGCAAAAATAACTTTTGATCTCAATTTTTCTGAAATACTTGAAACAGATAAACAAATGGTCCTGGGTGATATTCAAAAAATACCAGTTTCTAAAATTCCCGATTTTGATATTTTATGTGGTGGGTTTCCGTGTCAGCCTTTTTCTATTGCGGGCTATAAACAGGGATTTAAAGATGAAAGCGGTAGAGGTAATTTATTTTTTGATATTGTACGAATTTTAAAATCAAAAAAACCAAAGGCTTTTCTTCTTGAAAATGTTAAAAACCTTAAAACACACGATAAAGGAAATACGATTAAAATCATCCTTGATGAGTTGGAAAAAACTCTTGGCTATTTTGTTAAAGTGAAAGTTTTGAATACAATGGAATACGGAAATCTCCCCCAAAATAGAGAAAGAATTTATATTGTTGGGTTTTTGGATAAAAAAGCACATGATAAATTTTCTTTTCCTGAAAAAGTAAAACTTACCAAAACAATTCACGATTGTCTTGAGAAAAATGAGGTTAATGATAAATATTATTATAATGACAAACCTCTTTATAAAGAATTGAAAAAAGAAGTTAAAAAGCGGGATACGGTTTATCAATGGCGAAGAAAATATGTCAGAGAAAACAAAAACAATGTCTGTCCTACTTTAACGGCAAATATGGGAATGGGTGGTCATAATGTCCCATTAGTTTTAAATGGAAAAGGTATTAGGAAATTAACTCCAAGAGAATGTGCAAATTTTCAAGGATTCCCAAAAAATTATAAACTTCCCAATATTGCCGATTCTCATCTGTACAAACAATTTGGCAATTCCGTTTCAATACCAGTTATTCAAAGAATTGCCCGAAATATGAATAAAGCTTTAATTAATTAAATTATGTTTTTTCAAACTCAAAAGCCCGAACTAAAAAAAGAATACGAGCATTTTTTAAAAATCGCTGGTTGTCTTTCTAATCTTTTTTCCGAGTCAGATATCCCTTATTTGTATTATAGAGTTGCGGAAAAAGTTTTTTGTCGCGCCTTTGGAGCAGAGGATTTATCAAGAAGTGATGTTTCGGCTGATGCCAAAAAAGATGCTTTAGGCATCGGATTAAAAACTTTCCTTGCAAACAACAACAAAACTTTTCAAAAAGTTGCTGAATTTAACAATGACAGAAGATTTTATGAAACCCTATCTCCTGAAGACTTAATAAAAAAAGTTTCAGAATTAAGAAATGCCAGAATTGAATTTACAGAAAATGCTCATGCTCTTAAAAATTCAATTTATCACTGCGTAGTAAGAAATAAGGGAAAATTTTTGATTTTTGAGGAGGCAATGGATAAAGTTGATATTTCTAATATCAAAAACATAAAAGAAAGAAAAGGCTCAATTGCTTTTAATGACGGCAAGCATGATTATTCTTTTTTAGTTTCTAAAAGCACACTCACAAAAAGATTTATAACTGAACCGATTGTTCATGAGTTCAATGTTTATATTTTAGAAGATCCTCTCTTAGAATTGAAAAAATTGCTTGAAAAAACAGATTTGCATTTTGAAAAAGAATCAAAAATAAAGCAAACAATTTACTTGCCTTTGTATGGCAGAAATCAAACTGTTTTTGAAAAAAGCGGTTTAAATCAATGGAATGCAGGTGGTAGAGACAGACACCCTAATGAGGTTTATATCCCAATTCCAGCAGAAATTCACAAAAATTTTCCAAGTTTTTTCCCTGACCGAGAAACGCCTTTTGACTTAAAACTGCCAAATGGGAATATAATGCAATCAAAAGTTTGCCAAGATGGCGGAAAAGCTCTTATGTCATATTCAAATCGTGAACTTGGACAATGGATTTTAAGAGATGTTTTAAAACTCAAAGAAGGAGAACTTTTGACATATGAAAGATTGCAAATTTTAGGAATTGACTCAGTAAGAATTGATAAAATAGATAATTATAATTTTGAAATAAACTTTTCCAGAATTGGAAGTTATGAGCAGTTTAAAAATATCTTTCTTTGAATTCCCTCCATTTTCTGCTAAATTTATCCCTGTGAAATTAACAGGATAATCTTTATAAATATGTTTAAGAAAGTTGATTTAAAACAGTCTTTTCCGGAGTTGGAAAAGGAGACGCTGAAGTATTGGGAGGATAATAAAATCTTTGAGAAGTCGGTAGAGCAAAGGAAAAAGGCGAAAAAATATGTGTTTTTTGATGGGCCTCCATTTGCAAATGGGCTTCCTCATTATGGGCATATTTTGGCAAATGTGATCAAGGACTCGGTTACGAGATATTGGACGATGAAGGGGTCTTATGTGCCTCGTACGAATGGTTGGGATTGTCATGGACTTCCGGTGGAGTACGAAATTGAAAAGGAACTCGAGATGAATGGTCGAAAAGATATCGTCGAATATGGTGTAGAAAATTTCAACAATAAATGTCGAGAGTCTGTTTTTCGTTATACCAAAGACTGGGAGCTCACTTTGAAGAGAATTGCGAGATGGGTGGATTTCTCAGATAGTTATGCAACTTTGGATAATAATTACATGGAGACGATCTGGTGGATTTTTAAACAAATTTGGGACAAGAAATTAGTTTATAGCGGATTTAAATCAATGCATATTTGTCCTCGTTGCGAGACTCCTTTGTCTAATTTTGAGGTGTCACAGGGATATAAGGATGTGACGGATTTATCTGCAACTGCGAAGTTTAAATTGAAGGAAGACGCCTTAAAAGCGATCGGAGCTACGGAAGAAGCGGTTTTCGTATTAGCTTGGACGACGACTCCTTGGACGCTTCCTGGAAATGTCGCGCTGGCTTTTGGAAAAGATATTGAATATGTGAAAGTTGTTGGAAAAGCTCCGGGAACTGAGGATGCCAAGGATGAAACTTTTATCTTGGCAAAAGAACTTGCCGATAAAATTTTCGGTGAAAATAATTATATGATTTTGGATCGGATTGATCCGAAAAAACTTGAGGGGACTCACTACGAATCTCTTTTTGATTATTATCTTGATAAAGGGCTTGAAGGCGAATTTTATTATATTCAACTTGCTGATTTTGTGACTACGGAAGATGGAACTGGGGTTGTCCATATTGCACGAATGTTTGGTGAGGATGATTATAATCTTGGGTTGGCAAAGGGACTTGGAATGGTTCAGCATGTGAAAATGGATGGCACTTTCAAAGATGAAGTGACTGATTTCGCTGGAAAGTTTGTAAAAGGTCAGGATATCAATGTGGCTACTTATCTTCATGGAAAAGGAC
>JAQVVS010000095.1 GCA_028698865.1 Candidatus Altimarinota bacterium
TCTCGCGAGACATTGGCGAATGAATTGCAACAGAGTGGGGATTTGGAATACGATGCTTCGAAAGAAGTCGAAATCGAAGGAGAAAAGATAAAGGTTGCGGTCAAAAAAGTTTCTTAAAATATTTAACTTAACCAAATTTCCTATGGGTCTTATCAAAAAAGTGATAGTTGGTATTGTGCTCAACGGATTGGCTTTGTATGCTTTGACTTATGTGCTGGAAGAAGTTGTTTATACTGGTGGAATCAAGTTTTTTATCATCGGTGGACTTGTTCTTGGGATTTTGAATTTGATTGTGAAGCCGCTTTTCAAAATTATCGCGTTTCCTTTGATTTTTTTGACAGGTGGACTTTTCTTGATTGTGATCAACGCTGTAATTTTGGCTTTCTTGAGCTATTTCCTCGGTGTTATAGAATTTAGAGATGTTACTTTGACCTTTCCAAATATCGGTAGCTATGTTATAGGAGGTCTTGTATTCGGTGTAGTGAATTGGTTGGCACATCTTATTATTAAAAATAAATAAATCATGAGAACAACTTTACTTATATTGCAGGCTGTATTTGCGGTATTGCTCGCGCTTTCTATTCTTTTGCAACAAAGAGGTGCGGGATTGAGTTCCACTTTTGGAGGGCAAGGAGGGTTTTATACTTCAAAAAGAGGTGCTGAGAAATTTTTGGAAAGAGCTACGATTGTTTTGGGTCTTTTGTTTGTGATTAACGCTGTCGCATTCTTATTTATCTAAAATCGGATGAAGTTTCTTAAACTTTTTATAAAGGTTCTAAAGAGCTATGATTATGCCGATAAACTGATTTCGGTTTTCGCTTTTGTGGCGATTTTGGCTATGATTGTGAAGATGATGCTTTTTCCGTACGGATTTTTTCATTTTGGAGAGCCGAATATTTATACGGAAGGGGTTGTTTCCAGAAACGGAATTCAAAATATAAATCCTCTTTTTGTTGATTATAATGATGCGGATAGGGAAATTTCGGCCTTGGTTTTTTCTGGATTGATGAAATATGATCCTGATAAAAAGGCGATTGTCGATGATATGGCGACTCTTTCGGTCAATGCTGAGAAGACTGAATATACTTTGACTCTTCGGGAAGGCTTGAAATGGCATGACGGACAGCCTATGACTATGGATGATGTGTATTTCACTTTTCATGAAATAGTGATGAATCCTTCTTTTAGGAATGGAATTTTGAAGATAAATTTTGATGGGGTGAGGATCGAGCAGGAGGATGAAAGAGTTATAAAATTTATTTTGGAGAAGCCGAATGTGTTTTTTATTACAAATTTGACGGTTGGTATTTTGCCGAAACATATTTTGGAGGGAGTTGATCCTTATGATCTTTTTCAGCATTCGTTCAATAAAGCTCCTATAGGGACTGGTCCCTACATGGTGAAAGATCCCGTAAAATCTTTTCCGAATGGCAGGATGCAGGTGATTTTGACCAGAAGTCCTTATTATTACGGAGAGCCTTCAGAGATTGAATATATGCGCTTGGTTACGTTTCCAACGATGGATTATTTGATGAATGAGGTGAATGCAGTTAACGGGGTCGTAAAGGTTTCAGGAAAATATATTTTGGAGTTCAAGAATAATGATAGATTTGATCTGATTCCTTATGAATTGCCTCAGTATACCGCTGTTTTTATGAATATGGAAAGTGCGCTTTTGAAAAACAAGAATGTGCGGTTGGCGATGAGTAAATTGATTGATAAAAACACTTTTTTGAATGAATCTGTTGATAAAATCAGGGTGGATACGCCTCTTATGAGTTTGAGTCAGGCGGAATGGGAATATTCTGCAGATAAGGATAAGGCTATAGAAATTTTGGAGGAGGCTGGATTTACGTATGGAGTTGACGATGTGGATCATTTGGGAATTCGTTATGGAAAAGATGAAAGAGCTTTGGAATTCGACTTGATAGCGAGATATTATGAAGAGGGGACTTATCAGTTTGAGGAAACGAAAAAGGCTATAGATTTCTTGGAACACTCTTGGGAGAGTGCGGGATTTGGAATTAAGGTGGAGCTTTTATCTTTGGAAGATTTCAACAGAAGAATAATGAGTAGGGATTATGATTTGCTTTTCGTTGGGCATAATTTGGGTTATAACCTTGATACTTATTCTTATTGGCATTCCACTCAAGCTGGGCCTGCCGGACAAAATTTTTCTAATTACAAGAGTTTCCAAGCCGATACTTTGATTGAAAATATCAGGTCGACTTTTGATGAATCCGAAAAGACTGCGAAATTGAAGGAATTGGCCGAGCAGATAAGGAAGGATGTTCCGGCAATTTTCTTGTACAGACCAAAGTATTTTTATGCGATTGATGGAAAAATAGAAGGTCTTTCTATGGAAAATGTGGTTTTTCCGAGCGATAGATATGATAGGCTCGGGATTTGGAAGTTTGATTAGATGGATTTTTGCTTTACTTTTGGCTTGGATTCGGGTATTTATTTGTAGCCTAAAAAGGCGCTTTTAAATTGTAAATAAATAAAATATGGAAGTTATATTGCAAAAAGATGTGAAAAAGCTCGGATACAGAGGCGATATCATAAAGGTTAACGAAGGATATTTCAGAAATTTCCTTTTGCCGAAGGGATTGGCTGAGGTGGCTACTGAGGCTGTAAAAAAGCTCGCTTCTTCCAGAAAAGAAAAAGTTTTGATGGAAAAAGATAGGCTTCTTGAAAATGCGAAGGAAGTTTTGGTTAAATTGCATGGATTAAAGCTCACTTTTAAGGAAAAAGTTAGTGAAAAAGGGAAGCTTTTTGGATCTTTGTCCGAAAGCGACATTATCAAGGCCGTACTTGAAAAAGCTAATATCAGATTGGAAAAAGAATATTTGGTTATGGAGCATATCAAAGAAGTCGGAAAATATGATGTTGTTGTGAAATTGGGAGAAGGTCTTGAGGAAACCATAAAAGTCACGGTTCAGGCTGCAAAATAAATTATGCAAAAAGGCAAAGTTTTGGCTTTGGATTACGGTAAAAGTCGCATAGGGCTTGCGTCCGGTGATTTGAGTTTGAAAATTGCGTCTCCTGTGGAGGTTTTAAGTTCAAAGAATTTGGATTTCGCTATTTCCAAAATTTTGGATTTTTGTGTTAAATGGGAAGTGAAAATTGTGGTCGTGGGTTTGCCTTTGAGTATGAACGAAGATCAAAGTTCGGAAATGAAGAAAAGTGTGGAATATTTTGTGGATAAATTTAAAAAAGCGATTAAAATTTCCGAAGTGGAGCATCTCGGAGATATTAAAATTGTTCTTTTTGATGAAAGATTAAGTTCTTTTGAGGCGGATGGATTGATGCGAGAGGCTGGGAAAAGCGGCAAGGATAGGCGTGAATATCGTGATTCTTTTGCGGCTTTGGTGATTTTGCAACGATTTTTTGATAGTATTGAAAAATAGAGTATAATCTGTGACTGATGGAAAACATTTTATTGTATATAGGGGTTTCTGTAATCGGGTTTATAGCCTTTGTGGTTTTGTATTCCATTTTTTTGAGAATACAGGCGGCGAGATTTAAAGTTCGTGAAACATATTCCGTTGTGCAGGTAAAAGTTCCGAAAGAAAACGAATCTGGCCCTATGGTTGCGGAACAAATGTTTGCGACCTTGCATGGAATCCAGAGTGATTTCAGTATTTGGGAAAAACTCAAAGGGTATAGTAGTGATCATGTGAGTTTTGAGTTGGCGAGCGTAGGGAGGACTATAAAATACTATGTTGCTTTTCCTGAGAAATTGAGAAATTTGGTTGAAGGACAGATTTATGCGCGTTATCCGGAAGTGGAGATAGAGGATTGCAAAGATTATGCGATGGCCGGAGAAGGTTATAATTTTTCTGGGGTTGAACTTAAATTTTTGGAGCCGGA
>JAQVVS010000015.1 GCA_028698865.1 Candidatus Altimarinota bacterium
CAAACTTGATAAATATATTGTGATCGACATGTATGCTTTTATAGATGTGGTAAATTTGATTGGTGGCATAGATGTGCGATTGGGAAAAGCATTGATAGATCCGACTTATAAAACGATAGACAACGGGGTTGAGGGCACACTCCATTATGAGCCGGGAGAATATCATCTCGGAGGAAAAGAGGCTCTGCGAATCGCACGAAGTCGGCATACTTCTTCTGATTTTGATCGCGCGGCGAGACAGCAAATTATTTTGGAAGCTTTGCAAACAAAGGCTCGCAATATGGGAATCGGGAATGCGAATACTATTTATGAAATTATCAAAGCCGTTTTGGCAAAGACGGAAACCGATATTTCTTTTGAAGAGGCGGTCGCTTACTTTTTTCGATATCAAAATTACACTATAGTTTCAAATGCGGTGATGTCCTCCGGAAATGTGCTATATGTTCCTCCTTATATCAAAAAAGAGGATTGTGATGCGATGGTTTATAATGCGCAGATGAATGGGCTTCCGATCCCGGATTGTCAATCTGCGAATCAAGCGTACACCTTGCTTCCGAAGGATAACGACTGGAATGTGGTTAAGTGGTTTTTTCAGAGGGAATTTAAATGATTAACGGTTGCGGTGGAGATAGTTTTTCCTTCTAATTTAGCCTTGTTTGTGATATAATTTTGTAATGTTTAATTGTTTACAATGGTTGATTCAAAAGATAAAAATCAGGAGCATCCCGACGTTGATCCCAAAGTTGATGGAGAAGTTGAGGGGAAAAAAAATGACACTGATTCTGAAGAATCGGGACCAGAAACCGAAGAAATTGCCGATGGCAGAGTAGAAATCGCCACGGATGCAATGAAAGTTTTGAAAAAAGCTCGAAAAGCAAAAAAGAAAGCTGAAAAAAAAGGTGAAGATTTTGAAATTTCCATTGCTGATCAAACAATCGAAGATCCCGAAAGAGCTTATGAAAATTTTTTGGAAGCTTTGAAATTGGCAAAATCAAAACTTCCCGGATTTTTGAAAGTAAGCATTGAAGATATAAAATTTCAAAAATTGGCAGGTGATATAGTCGGAAAATCTACGGAAGATGGAGTGACTATAGATCCGATTATGCTACTTCATCCAGTGATGAAAATGGCGACTGTTCTCTTTCATGAATTCATGCATGCCAGCAATCAAGTTCCTAGTGAAGGCCTCGTCCAATCTCAAGCCGAAATGCATTTTGGAGGGATGACGAATTTGAAAGAATATGACGACGCAGTTTTGAAATTTACAAAATTCGCTGATATTTACGGGAATGGAAAAATCGACAAGGCTTCAAAAGAAATTTACAAACTTTATTATCAAGTTTCAAAAAATAATGATCCCTCTGGGTACAAAAAGATTTATGACCGATTTGCGGCAAAAGCTCGGAAAAAGAAGGCTGGATTTCCGGATGAAGATTCGATTAAAAAATTCTTTGGCGAAGTTTTCCCGGAATTGAAAATGGTTGATGAAGCGGAGAAACTTTGATAGAGTCTTGCCCGTATGAACCTACAGAAAGGCCAAATTATCGAGCTGGATATTGAAAAAATTGCTTTCGGCGGGAATGGAATCGGAAAGTACGAAGGCCGAGTTGTTTTTGTGCCCGGAACTATGCCGGGAGATAAAGTGAAGGCGTCTTTTACTCGAATAAAAGATTCTTTTGCGGAGGCGGATTTGGTGGAAGTGGTGAAAGGATCTGTGGATAGGCTTGCTCCGAAATGCAAATTTTTTGAAAAGTGCGGAGGATGTCAGTTTCAATTTATGCCTTATGAAATGCAGTTGCAGATAAAAAAACAGCAAGTCGTTGATGCTTTTGAGCGAATCGGAAAAATACCCAATCCTCCTGTTTCTGAAATAATAGGATGTGAAATGCAGTATTATTATCGGAATAAAATGGAGTTTTCTTTCGGTTATGATGCAGAGATGAACTTTGCGCTCGGGATGCATTTACCTGGAAGGAGATACGATATTTTGGATCTGACGGAATGTCATTTGCAGTCCGAATTTTCGGTGAAAATTTTGAATGCGATTAGAGATTTCATCAAAAAAACCGCGTGGCCTCCTTTTAAATATTCCGTTGGAGAAGGCTTTTTGCAAGCTTTGTATATTCGCGAAGGGAAGAGAACAAATGAGGTTATGGTTAATTTTGTGACTTCCGATGATGTGCCGAAAAATTTTGATGAAAAGATGAAGGAATTTGTGAAAATTTTGGAAGGGATTGATGGCGAGAGCGAGAGCGCGGGAGCGAAAAAAATCACTTCCATTTATTGGACAAAAGTTGTCAGCAAAAAAGGTATTCCAAAACAAAGATTGGAAACTTTGCTATCCGGCAAAAAAACTTTGACCGAAAAATTAAAATTGCGAAACGGCGATGAACTTTCTTTTGAAATTTTGCCTCAGGCTTTTTTTCAGGTAAACACTTTTCAGGCGGAAATTTTGTATAATCAAGTGGTCGATTTTGCTTTGCGAAACAGCCATGAGACGGTTTTTGATTTATTTTGCGGGACGGGAACCATCGGGCTTTTTTTGGCGAAACATGTGGAACAAGTTTTCGGTGTGGAATTGAATCTCGATGCCGTAAAGACGGCGCGTGAAAATGCTGTGGCTAATAAAATTTTCAATATAGATTTTTTGGCGGGTGATGTCGGAAAAGTTTTGCATCAAATGAAGGAACGACCTTCTTTGATTGTGATTGATCCGCCGCGCGCCGGGCTCACAAAAGGAATGATCGAAAAACTGAACGAATTCGACGCCAAAACAATCGTATATGTTTCATGCAATCCTGCAACTTCGGCGCGCGATTGTCTTTTACTTGCCGAATATGGCTACTCCGTAAAAGAAATTGTCCCCGTGGATATGTTCCCAAACAGCGCCCATATAGAATGTGTTTCTCTCTTGGTTCGCGGATAAATTTGTCGATAGTGCGCTTAATCTGAAAACTATGTCAAGCAGGTTTATTTCGCAATCGGGTATTTTTTTTATATAATTTTTTAAAATTAACTCTCATTCCAAATGAAAAAAATCATCTCAATCGTCGCGATCGCATTCTTTTGCGCGACCACGTTTGCAGTTCCCGCTTTTGCCGTTGAATTTAAATCTTCCGAAAATCTCGTGGTCGATAATGATATAAACGATGACTTTTATGTGGCTGCAGGGCGCGCAGAACTCAATGGAAATATTTATGGAGACTTGCTTATCGCTGGAGGAGAAGTCACTATAAATGGCGATGTGATGGGAGATTTGATGGTTGCCGGAGGGCGCGTTTCTGTAAAAGGAAATGTCGGGGACGATATCAGAATGCTCGGTGGGCAGGTCGCTATTTATGGAAATGTTGGAGATGATGTTTTGGTTGCCGGAGGGCAAGTCGATATTGCAAAAACTTCTGTTATAAAAGGCTCTTTGGTCATGGGAGCGGGATATTTGACGATTGATGGAGAAGTTCAAGAAGATGTGAGAGGAGCTTCCGGAATGCTTATTTTGAACGGAAAAATAAACGGAGATTTGATAGTCACAATTCAAGAAACTCTAAGTGTTTCCGAGTCTGCTCTAATCATGGGAGATGTAAAATATTCCTCTCTGATCGACATGAATATCCCCACAGACTCCGTGAAAGGGATGATTCATTTCAATAAATTTGATAATGAAGAAGCTCTAAAAGAAGTGACGAACGCTTACTTGAGCTTTAGAATTGCGAGCTATCTTTCGGCTCTTTTGATTGTTTTGCTTTTGGTTTGGCTCACTCCAAATGCTTTGATTTCAGCTTCTTTGAATACTAAAAAAGATGTTTTAAAAACTTTTGGATTCGGAGTCGTCACCGTGATTGCTGGTTTTATCGGCGCTATTCTTTTGATGATAACGGTTATAGGAATTCCTTTGGGGTTGATGCTTTTTGGCGGACTTTTGATCGGGGGGTATTTAGCCAAAATTTTTGTCGCGGTTTGGGTCGCCGGCTATGTAATTGATTTCAAGAAAAAAACTTTGAAACATTTGAGACTGAAAATGTTTGGCGCAATCGCTGTCGCTATGCTTGTTTATTATTTTATAGCTCTTGTTCCTTATATCGGCTGGCTTATCGATATAATTTTATTCTTGATAGGAATCGGCAGCCTGATGTTGGTAAAAAAAGATTTTCTTTCATTCTTGAAAACTAAGAAAATGCTTTAAAAGTCAGAACATAATCTCTCGCTTCTTTCTTTGTATTTATTTCTTTTGCAAGCTGTTTTTGTCGAATTGCCAGCAATATTTCCCCCACTTCTTTCCCCTGTTTAATATTCAAAATTTTCATAATTTCTTCTCCTCCGATAAGTTGTTTCGGCATCAATTTTAATTTCGCTATTTCACTTTTGTATAAGATTTTCAATCCTTCATATGCCGACAAATCGATAGGCGTTATCCCTAAAGCATCAGCTCTGTAAAGTTCCAACAAATCCGGAAACCAAGGGTGTAAAAACCAATGCCTTTTGCGTTCGTCCGTCATTTCAAAAAGAGGAACAACCATCATGTGATGCTCAATCAACCAACAAACTTTATCTATGGATTTTTTTGAAAAAGATAGGCGTTTTAGAATTTTCTTTGCAATTTCCGCTCCGACTTCCGAATGTTTATCATATCTGATTCGATCTCCATCAGTCGAAAAAGTATCATATTTTCCTATGTCATGAAGTAGCGTCGCCCATTTCAATTCCAAACTCGCCGGCTCCTCAGGAAGCGGATGCGGATCGGCATCTTCGTTCGTGAGGCTATCCAGCGCCATTTTGCAGTGATCCCAAACATCGCCTTCGTGATGATATTCTAGAGGCTGAGCTAATCCTTTTAATTTACACAATTCCGGAATGAGAAGTTCCAAAGCTCCAATTTCAAAAAGTTCTTCAAAAGATTGGCTCGGACTCGTTTTATCCATTATCATTTTGTTCAGCTCCGCGCCGATTCTTTCGTTTGAAATATTTTGAATTAGATGCACATTCTTTTTTATCGCCTGATAAGTTTCCGGATGATATTGCATGTCATAACAATTCTTGAATCTGACTGCGCGGAGTACACGGAGATGATCTTCCTGAATGCGTTTTTCAGGATCTCCGATAAATCTGATTAATTTGTCTTCGAGATCTTTTTGCCCGCCGACATAATCTAAAATTTTATCAGTTGTAGGGTCATAAAACATCGCATTGATTGTAAAATCGCGACGCATCGCATCTTCTTTTGCACTTGTAAATGTGACGGCATCCGGACGACGACCATCGGAATATCCGCTATCAGATCTGAATGTTGCTATTTCAAAATGATGCCCGTTTTTAATCGCCAAAATTACTCCAAATTTTTTACCAACCGGAATAGTGTGCTCGAGCAGATCTTCGATTTCATCGGGTTTCGCTGATGTGACGATGTCAAAATCCTTCGGCTCAATCCCCAGCAACATATCGCGCACGCAACCTCCCGCCCACATAGCTTGATGGCCGGCCTTTTTTAAGATTTCGATGATTTCGAGTGAGGTTGATTTCATTTTTTCGTTGGAATGATTTCCTTTTAATTATACTGGAAAATGGCTTTTATTTCCAGTAATATAAGCGTATGAAAATTTTATCGATTGAGACATCTTGTGATGAGACTTCTGTGGCGATTGTGGAAGATGGTCGCAAAGTTTTGGCGAATGTGATTGCTTCGCAGATTGATTTGCATGCGAAAACCGGCGGAGTTGTGCCGGAAGTGGCGGCGCGTGAACATGTTCTGAAAATTATTCCGGTTTTGGATGAATGTTTGACCGAGGCAAAATGTGGCTGGGATGATATCGATGCTTTGGCTATTACAAAAGGCCCCGGACTGGTGAGTTCGCTTATTATCGGAACTGAGACTGCGAATGTGATTTCATTCGTAAAAAATAAACCGATGATTCCGGTGCAACATATTGTAGGGCATATTTATTCGAATTGGTTGGAAGATCCGGAATCTATTAAAGCCTGTGCGAAGAATGGTATAGATTCCCGCCTTCGCGGGAATGACAGAGAGAAAGGGAATGATTCGCCACGGCGAACAAGTGGAAATGACGCCGAGCCACAGTTTCCAATTATTATTTTGACTGTTTCAGGTGGGCATAATGAGCTGGTTTTGATGCGGGATCATCATAAATTTGAGATACTTGGAGAAACTCGTGATGACGCCTCTGGAGAAGCTTTTGATAAGGTGGCGCGAATCCTTGGACTTGGTTATCCTGGCGGTCCGGTAATCTCAAAGTCGGCCTTAAATGGCGACAATCAGGCTTTTGATTTGCCAAAAAGTTATCTCGAAAAAGATAGTTTAGATTTTAGTTTTTCGGGACTCAAAACTGCTGTTTTGAATGAAGTAAAATCATATGCGAAAAATAATAGTGTTTTCAGCGAGGCGGAGCTTCCCGAGAAATTTAAAAATGACTTATCGGCAAGTTTTCAAGAAGCCGTTGTTGAAGTTTTGTCGGATAAATTGATTATGGCTTATGAAAAATATCCTGAAGTTCGCGAACTGCATTTGTCTGGAGGAGTTTCCGCAAATACCAGACTTCGTGAAGTCATCGAGTCAAAATTGCCTAAAACGGTAAAATTCAGACATCCGAAATCTTTGAAATTTTGTACGGATAACGCTGCGATGATCGCTTCCGCGGCTTATTATTTGTATAAACTTAATCCGAAAAAATTTAAACCCGCTACAAATATCATTCCTTCTACTTCGTTTGAGATTGAGAGCTTATAAACCCGTATGGATTGAAAGCTTTTAATCGCGCGCTGATTTCCTGTAGAGCGGTCACTCTTTGTTCTCTTGGCGCGCCATTTCTGAGCGATTGCTCTCCCGTTTTTCTAACCTCTCCCAACAGTTTATAAACTTCTCCAAAAATATCGGAAAATTCTTTTATTTCCACTTCCGGAGCAACAGGTTTTCCTTTGAATTCCGCTTCGATTTCTTTAATCCGAGCGATCAATGCTTTTACGTATATGTTTTCCAGAGATTGCTGTGGCGCAAAAAATTGGTCTCTCAGTTCCATCAAATCTTTTTCCAATTTCAAAAGTTTTGAAACCAGATAGATCATAACAAAAGATTTCTTGGCTTTTTCTCGCTCATTTATGTCGTTTACTTTATCGGACTTCAAGAGCGCGACAATTCCTTCTATTTCTTCCATTATTGCTTTTGCCAAACTTAAATATGGCTCAAATCGCATACTTTCGCATTGATTTCTAAGCACCGTTAAGTTTGTAACTACTCTTTGGCTTTTCACCTCAGTAATTTCTTTTTTGGGTTGTAAAAGAGAAAGTTTATCGCTGTCTTTTTGCACTTCATCATGAAAATCGGATAAAACGTCCGTTTGTTCCATAATTGCGTTTTGGAGCCTGACTCTATCGCTCGCCAAATATCCTAAAATCCGCCCTGATTCCGCTATTCTTTTCGCTATTTCTGCCCTAACCGGCGCTAAAATCGCCAATCTGGACATCGGGTTTAGCCTGTCTTTTTTATCTTTAAAATTTAGACATCTTTCAATGCTTTTTTTCATCTTCAACTTGTGAGGATTTTTTACAAATTGCAAACTTTCAACCATTCCACAAAGTTTTGCTTTTATTTCTTCAAATTCAGATCCGTCTCTAACTTCGCTCCAAGCCGACGCAACTCTATTTGCTATTCTATCCAATGCATATTGAATATCATGTAATTTTCTCATTTCTTTCGCATACGAATCCTCGATGTGACCAACCCTTCTAAAAGCGCTATGAACATCTGTTAAAAACATGCGCGAACCTTCATTGTTTTGAGTTCCCAAAAGCATTCCCTCGTTTTTCCCTTGGGTAATTCGTGAAAGTCTGAAATAACTATGTTGTTCTGGTCTTTGATTTTCTTCGTGATAATAATTTAACGGCGACATGCCCCTCGCCAAAAAATCTTTGATTGCCGGAATTGCCTCGGCTCTCATTTTCATTCTTTCGTCTTCGGACAAGCCTTTTCCTGTTGGAATATATTGATCCAGTCCAAAATTTCTAAGCATTGAATCCGTAATTTTACGCGGGTCCATCTTTATGCTTTGAATTAAAGATTCTTCTCCATGTTCCGCGACATCTTCTCTGTTAAAAGCCTGCAATTCAGGTTTTGCCGTCAAAACGTCTTGTGCGGTTTTTGCTCTGGTTCTTGGGGCTTGTTTGAATTTTTCTAGATCTGAAACTTGTCTTTTTGGAAAATCCTGATCGCCTGACAACTGATCCACCTTCGCTCTAATTACTTCTCGGTAAGTTTTGATTGCTCTTTGTAAACTTTGTTCTGTGCGCGGACCGTTTTCATCAAAAAAAACATATGTTACGTCTTCTCTTGCAAGAGTTTGCATGTACGGATTACTCGAATTCGCACCAATTAAATCCAAATACTGCCTATATTCCGAATGAGTTGAGTTTTTTGAATTATCTTTCATTGCTTCTTTTAAAGGCGGTCATTTCATCACAAACGCTGTGGGATTGTCAACAACAATATTATCCATTGAAAAATAACAAAAACATGGTAAATTGTGAGTCAGGCTTGATCGTAATATATTTCTTAATTCCAAAAAAAATGCCAGATGATAAGGTGAAAATTCCGAAAAATCAGCAATTCCAAACTCCAAAGGGCGTCCATGACATCCTTCCGGAAGATCACGATTATTTTACCTATATCAAAAAAGTTGTCCGTCATAGGGCCAGACAAGCGGGATTTCGCCGTATAAGCACGCCAATGTTTGAATTTACGGATGTGTTTAAAAGAAGTATAGGGGAAGCTAGTGATATAGTGACGAAGGAGATGTACACATTTCCGGATCAAAAAGGCAGAAGTTTGACGCTAAAACCTGAAAGTACTGCTGGAGTTGTTCGCAGTTATCTCCAAAACAATTTAAATCAATGGCCACAGCCGGTTTTGCTTTATTATATCGAGCCTCATTTCAGATATGACCGTCCTCAGAAGGGAAGGTACAGGCAATTTTGGCAGTTCGGATTTGAAATTATCGGAGAAACCGATCCGGCTCTCGACGCGCAATTGATTCAGTTGGCGATGAAAATTTATGAGGATTTGGGGATAAATGATTTTTTTAGTTTGCAGTTGAATACTATAGGCACACCAGAATCTCGCAAAAAATATATGCAGGTTTTGCAGGATTATTACGCAGGGAAAGAAAGATCTCTTTGTGAAGATTGCAAATATCGACTTGATAAAAATCCGATGAGGCTTTTGGATTGCAAGGCTGAGGATTGCCAGATTTTGGCTTCTCTCGCGCCTAAAATGACCGATTATTTAGACAAGGAATCTGTCGAACATTACGCGGAATTGAAAGGGTATTTGGACGAAATCGGAATCGAGTATACGGAAAATGCGAAATTGGTTAGAGGGTTGGACTATTACACAAAAACCGTTTTTGAATTTTGGGATAAGACGGAAGGTGCGCAAAATGCGATAGGAGGTGGAGGCCGATATGACGGACTTGTGGAATTGATGGGCGGACAGCCCACTCCGGCGGTTGGATTTGCGGCCGGAATGGAAAGAATTATTGCCAATATGAAAAGAGAAAAAATTCGTGTTCCGAAAAAAGATGAATTGCATGTTTTTGTGGCGCAACTTGGGATTGAAGCTAAGAAAAAATGTTTACCTTTGATTGATGAAATGCGCGATGCTGGCCTCAAAACGATGGGAGCGCTAGGAAAGGGAGCGATCAATATTCAGCTGAAACTTGCCGATAAATTCAAGGCTCCGTATGCTGTTTTGATAGGAATTACCGAAGTGCGTGAACGAACAGCTATTATCAGAGACATGAAAAGAGGCGTTCAGGAAAAAGTAAATTTCGACCAAATTACGGATAGACTGCTGGAACTTATTGGGGAGGAGAATCTTGATAAGTATCATCCGGGAGAGCTTTTGTATTAGGGACATGCTGGTTTGGAAAATCTAAATTAGGCAAGAATTATCTGTTTTGAAAATCATTTATTTGTGGCGCGCAAGCTTTGTTTGTGATAATTTGATTTTACTCTATGAAAAATTTTATCAGACAATTTGTATCGATCTTTTTTGGGATTTTTTTGGGAACTTCCGTGGTTTGCGGAGTCGCAAATGCGGCGAGTTTTCCGGATGTCGGAGAAAGTCATGTAAATTATGATGCTGTGGAATATTTGAAAAAAAAAGATATTGTTCAGGGTTATCCGGATGGAACTTTTGGGCCTGAGAAACCCATAAAAAGAGCTGAAGCGATGAAAATAATCATAAAATCTTTTAAACTGGATCATTCAAAAAATTATGAAGAAATTTTTCCCGATGTAAAAAAGGGCAATTGGTTTTTTTCTTTTGTGATGGCTGGGCATGATGCGGGATTTGTACAAGGATATACTGATGGAACTTTTGGGCCGGCGAAACAAGTAAAGCTTTCCGAGACTTTGAAAATAGCGATCGGGGCGGCTAAAATAAATATTTTGGAAAGTATGGATGAAGATGTTTTTGCCGATGTTGAAAAGGATAATTGGCTTGCTCCTTATGCTTTTTTTGCGAGAGAAAAAAATATAGTTTTGGCGAACGGAGAAGGAAAAATTTTGCCTACTACGGAAATGACTCGTGGAGCATTTTCTGAAATCGTTTATAGAACTATGACTGTGGTCGAAAATAAGGAAAAAGAATTTCCGATATATGAAAAATGGGCTACTTATCAAGGAGTGGATTTGCCTTTTGAGATGAGGTACGACGCAGATAATTGGGAAGTTATCAAAAATCCCTTGAATGTGATTTTCTTTAATCTGGATAAGGCGAATCAACAATTTTCCAGTTCCAAAATTTATCCTAATTCCGCAAAGGTTGAAGTTAATATCGATAAAAATGAAGCGAAATATCCTGTTGCAATCTACTTTAATAATATAAAAGATCTTTTCCCTAATGCCGAATATACTGAATTTACTTTGAATAATTTTAAGGCTTTGGAAGTGCTTTATCCGGATGAGAGAATTGTGGATTGGTATATTTATTTGGATGGAGGCGCGATTTTGGCGGTTTATACTCAATATGGAGACGGGCCTGAAAGTTATCTTTTTCCGCAAGTTATAAAGGCTATGCTGAGCACTTTCAAATATAGAGAAGTTTCTTTGAATTTCGAAAAAAACTACGAAGCTGTTTTGGCCACTTTGTTCGGGAATATTTTAGTGGAAGGAAAAGGAATGCAAATGCTTAATAATTTGCCGGATAAAAAAATAATAGAAACAGATTCTATTGGGGTTGGTACTGGCCCTGTTGACTATTATTATAGCGATGGAGTTAATCATACTTTCAAATACGAGAGAGCTGGCGATGTGATTTTGGATAAAAGACAGGGGAAGACTAGTGAATTTTAATTTAATAATTTTTTAAATTTATTTATATGCCTCCAAAAAAAAACGTATCGAAGGTAGCTGCGAAAGCTACAAAAGCTACAAAAGCTACAAAAGCTCCTAAAGCTTCTAAAAAAGCTGTAAAAAAGTCCGTGAATAAAGTTGTTGCAAAGGAAGTGGCCACAAAGAAAGTTGTTGCGAAGAAAGTGGCCGCGAAGAAAAGTGTTGCGAAAGAAGTGGCCGCGAAGAAAAGTGGATGCTGTGCCGGAATAGAACCTTGCTGCAGTTGGAAGGATTCTTGTTGTGATAGCGATTGTTGTTCGGAAGGGCGAGGATTTTGGACGGCTCTTGTGGTTATCGTTCTGTTGGTCGTAGTTGGAGTTTTTGTTTATAAAAATTATATGCAGGAAAAAGATTCTTCTCATTTTGTAATTGAAAAAAGTATTGATGAAATAACCACCGTTGTTCCCGGAGTAGCTGTTCCTGATGGACCTCCAGTTATTGTTCCTCCTACGTCTCCACCTCCAGCAAACTAGAAAATATATTAAATGAAAATTTTAAGAGGCGCTTCTTTGAGCGCTCACAAAAAGTTCGAGGGCAAGCTTGATATTGTTTCGAAAGTCCCTTTGGAGACAAAGATGGACATGAGTTTGTATTATACGCCTGGGGTGGCGGAGCCGTGCATGGAGATTTTTGCCAAAAGAGACAAGGTTTATGATTATACATGGAAGGGAAATGTAGTTGCTGTAGTGACGGATGGCTCCGCCGTTTTGGGCTTGGGAAATATAGGTCCGGAAGCGGCGCTTCCCGTCATGGAAGGAAAGTGCGTTTTGTTTAAAAAATTTGGGGGCGTGAACGCCGTTCCCATTTGTCTTGATACTCAGGATGTAAATGAGATTGTGAATATCGTGAAAAATATTGCGCCCGGATTTGGCGGAATAAATTTGGAGGATATAAGCGCTCCGAGATGTTTTGAAATAGAAGAAAGGCTTAAAAAAGAATTGGATATTCCCGTTTTTCATGATGATCAACATGGGACGGCAATAGTTTGTCTCGCCGGACTTATAAATGCCTTGAAAGTTACAAAAAAGACGGTTGAGAAAGTAAAAATTGTGGTAAGTGGTGCCGGCGCGGCCGGAATCGCCATCACAAAATTGTTATTGAAATACGGATTTAAAAATTTCATTTTGCAGGACAGCAAAGGTCTTATCTACAAAGGCCGCGCCGGCCTCGATTCTTCAAAAAAAGAAATCGCCAATCTCACAAATAAAAAGTTAGTAAAAGGTTCTCTATCCGACGCATTGGTCGGAGCAGATATATTTATTGGAGTTTCAAAACCAAATTTGGCTACAGCAGAAATGGTAAAAACGATGGCAAAAGATCCGATTGTTTTCGCGATGTCAAATCCCGATCCCGAAATTTCCCCTAAAGAAGCGAAAAAAGGCGGGGCGAAAGTAATCGCTACCGGCCGCAGCGATTATCCAAATCAAATAAATAATGTTTTGGTTTTTCCCGGAATTTTCAAAGGAGCTCTAGAGTCCCGTTCAAGCAAAATCACGGATGAAATGAAACTCGCCGCCTCAATCGCCGTCTCAAAACTTGTCAAAAATCCTACTCCCGAAAATATCATCCCGAAAGTTTTTGATAAAAAAGTCGCCAAAGCCGTAGCCGAAGCCGTGAAAAAACATTCAAAATCCTAATCTTCGAATTTATAAACTATCCCGTCGTCCTTTGCGGATATTCTTTTTTGTCTTTTTTTTCTTTCGGGAGCTGGAAATTCCGTTTTGTTTTCTTTTGAGTGTTCAGCCTCTGGCTGCTCAATTTCTGGCTGTTCAACCGGCGCTTCTACATGCTGTTCCACCGGTTTTTCTACAGAGTTTTTCACTATCGGGGTTTCTGGTTTTTCAAATTTTGGAGTCGAAAAAGTTTCCGTGTTTTTCGTCAAACCGGCCAATCCCACTCTCTCCGTTTGATATTTTTTCACAGCACTAATTACTTCATATTCCGCATCTCTCAGCGCAATGTCATTCATTCTAAATCCGGCCGCTTGAGTATGCCCTCCCCCTCCGAATCCTTCCGCAATTTTCGCTGCATCCACAGACGGAGTTGTCGTTCTTACACTTACCGAAATCGTTCCTTCTTTCTTTTCCTTCATCAAAATAATAACTTCCGCGCCTGGAGCATTCGTCATTAATTCATCAATTATATCTCCCGTTTCTTCCTCACTACTGTTTGTATCTTTGAAATCCTGCTGACTCACTGCTGACCACACAATCCTATATGTTTCATCAACTTGAATTTTTGAAAGTACTCTTCCCCAAAGTTTCAGCTGGCTCAATTGTTTTGTCTTGTAAATATGCTGAATAATTTCTTGCTGACGAGCTCCATAAGAAACAAGTTCCGCCGCAACATCAAAAGCTTTCGGCGTGGTGTTCGCGTTTTGAAAACTTCCAGTATCCGTAATAATTCCCGTCAAAAGAAGTGTCGCAATATCCTCATCAATCAATTCCATTTTTTCTTCTTTCTCCAACTCTTCAAACAAAGGCACGAGCAATTCTGTTGTAGAAGAAGCCATAATATCCACATTGTTTATTCTTCCGAAATGAGTGTTTGAAATGTGATGATCGATATTTACAACCGGAACTTGATGAAACAATTCAACATTTTCTTCATAAAATCCGCGAAGCTGTTTTACTTCCGCGCAATCCACCGTGATAATCAAATCATATTCCAAAGCTCCTTTATTAAAAGAAATATCATCTTCCGAAATTCTTCCTTCTTTTGGAGTGATGACTATATTTACTTTGTCATTTTCAATTGAATGATTTATTTTTTCAATTTTCGCATTCTTTAAATCCAATGTAATTATAAAATCCGTTGTCGCCAAAGTTTTGTTTCCTATCACTTTCATATTCGGCAAAAATTGTAAAACTTCAGGAATAGTATCGCTACAAATTACAGTCACTTCTTTCCCGAGTTTCCTTAGCACCATATACAAAGCAACCGCACTACCGAGACTATCTCCATCTGGAGGAGATGATGGGAGAACGAGAATCTTATTGCTTCTCTTAATAAGATCTATTATCTGTTTTTGCGTTGAATTAATCATTTTTATCTAGAAATTTATTCCCAGCCTTCCGTATATTCTATAACATTTCAGCGAGCGTGTCAACTCGTCATGTATTTCAAAAAAGGATGCAAGTATATCAACTATGAAAAAAAACTCCAGAGAAACTTTTAATATGTTGCAGACGGGAATGACAATCATAGATTCCCATCCGCTTCACGCAAATCAATCGCCCTCAATTGAACATATTCTTTGTTATTCCAAAGATTTTTTTCCAAATTGCAAACAATGTCCACCTTCCCCTCCTTCTTTAGATCCTCCGCGAAATTTCCCATTTGAAAGCCGATAACATGAATGTCGCCCCCATCCGTTTTAACAATGAATTTGAGGTGATTTTTTTCTTTTCCAACTTGTCCCACAAAATACGGGCTAATATTTTTCAACAAAAATATCGGTTTTTCATTCCCTATTCCAAAAGGTTCCAACGATTCCAAATTTTTCAAAAATTCAAAATTCATATCCCCTTCCCCTATCTCACAATCTATTTCCAGCACTGGCCGCAGCTCCAAATCTTTTAATTTTTTTTCCGCGTAATCTTCCATCAGCTTTTTAAATTCTTCCAAATTTTCTTTTTTGATATTAAATCCCGCCGCTTGTGCATGCCCTCCAAAGCTTATAAATAATTCCCCAAATTCGGTAAGAGCTTCCGTAATATTAAAAAATTTCGGACTTCTCGCGGACGCAACAAGTGTATCTCCGATATCTTGCATTATTATCGCCGGACGATTGTACTTTTCCGCAATTCTCGAGGCCACAAGACCCAAAATCCCCACATGCCAATCTTT
>JAQVVS010000096.1 GCA_028698865.1 Candidatus Altimarinota bacterium
TGGGCGATAGTCGGACTGATCGCCATAGTATTTTCATTCTCCATTGTAAAAATCGCCATAACCTTCATGGTCCAAACCGGAAATTACGCGGCGGAAACAGTTCAGCAAACAGAGGGGGGGGGGGGGTAAATAATTCGGCAAATCCAAACGCCACGGCTCCTGCTCCTGAATCAGAAGCCCCCCCCACCTTCAGGGTTCGCGAATACAATTCAAACGGATCATGGCAACATAACCCCTACTCCTCCAACCGCTGAAATAAAACATCGGCTTTTTTCACTATTCCACCTTCCTTCAAAATTCCCCAATCACAACTCCATTTCACCTCGCCCATCTTCATCCCGATTTGCTCAAAAATTTTCTCCGAAGTCTGCGGAACATACGGCGCGATCATAATTGCTATAATTCTCAAAACTTCCAACAAATTATACAAAACATTCGCAAGCATTTCCTTATTCGCCTCATCTTTCGCCATCACCCAAGGCTTCATATCATCAATATATTTATTCCCAAAATCCACAACTTCATACGCAGTCTCGCAAGCTGTTTTCAGATCAAAATTTTCCATCGCAGCTTCATATCTTTTCATTAGCCCGATCAATTTATCATGCACTCCTTCTGCACTGGTCAGGGCAGGCACTTTCCCATCAACATATCTTTCCGTCATCATCACCACTCTATTCACCAAATTTCCAAGCCCGTTAGCAAGCTCGCTATTGTAAACTTCCACAAATCTTTTATGACTAAAATCTCCATCATCAAAAGTCGGAATTTCTCTCGTCAGAAAATATCGCAAACTATCAGCCCCATATTTATCAACATAAATCAAAGGATCCACCACATTTCCCAAACTCTTGCTCATTTTTTGACCCTCGCTCGTAATAAATCCATGCACCAAAATCGACTTTGGCAACGCTATTTCAGCAGACAAAAGCATCCCAATCCAAATCCCGGCATGAAATCGCAAAATATCTTTCCCGATAATATGCGAATCACACGGCCAAAATTTCGCAAAAGCACCCATGTCGTCACTACCATATCCCAGCGCCGAAATATAATTGGTCAACGCATCGCACCACACATACATCACTTGAGAATCATCATTTGGAACATCGATTCCCCAAGGCAAAACCGTTTTCGGTCTGGAAAAACTCACATCGTTGAGCCCTCCCTCCCCTATCAAATTCAAAAATTCCTTTTTGCGACTCTCGGGAACAATCTTCATCTCATCGCTCTCGATCGCTTTTTTTATTTGGTCGGAATATTTTGAAAGCTTGAAAAAATAATTTTCCTCTTCGAGAAGCTCAGGTTTCTTTTTGTGATTAGGGCAAAATCCGTTTTCATCCAAGTCCTTATCAGCGATAAAAGCCTCGCACCCCACACAATAATTTCCTTTGTAAGAACCTTTGTAGATGTCGCCTTTTTCGAACATGGTGGTCCAGATTTTTTGGGCGCCTTTTTTGTGTCTTTCGGAAGTTGTGCGAATGAAATCATCATTGGACAAATTCAAAATGCCTTTGAGCGCTTGAAATTTCTCAGCGTTTCTATCAACGAATTCCTGAGAAGTAAGCCCTGCATTCTTTGCCGCTTCATAAAGTTTTACGCCGTGCTCATCCACTCCGGTGAGATAAAAAGTCTCATCACCTTTTAGTCTGTGATACCTCGCCAAAACATCCGCAAAAATCACTTCAAGAGCAAACCCGATGTGCGGTGGCGCATTTACATAAGCAATTGCTGTAGAAATATAAAATTTTTCCATGCCGCAAACTTACCAGCAAAGAATGGGATTTTCAAGGAGAATGAAAGGAGGGCACATCCACCACTCAAACCGCGGGTCCTGTCAGGTGGAGGCATATTTCGCTTTAGAACTCGCTTGACTTTTTCTTTCAGAAAAACTCGCGCTTTTCGTTCTACGCGAAAATATGTCCTCCGCCCTGCCACCCGCTTGATTATTGAGGCAAACTCAACCGCGGATCATTCTCCTTCAAATAATACTTTACATCCTCTTCTTCTTCATCTACTTCTTTTCCCATACTCCCATAAGTACTATAAACGGAAAAATTAAACACCGGCATATAAGCATCTCGCCTTTTCAAAACTTTAATACTTTGCTTGGAATTTCCAGCATACCCATCCGCGACAATCTCAGCAGTTTCCCTCACAGTCTTGTCGCCGTAAGTTTCGACACGGAAATAAAGCTTCGTCACATCATCCTGATTCAAGACATCTTCATCAAAAAACGCCGGATTAATAATATTGGTTAAGCTCAAATAATTCAGCCCAGTCATGTCAACCATATCCTCCTGCCTTTCCAAAACAAAATCCTCAATAGGTTTACACCCCTCATTTTCAATATTTTCTCCAGTACTAAGATAATAATCTCGAGCTTCCAGACTTGCCTTACAATTTTTAGCTGAATCAGCATAAGACTTAAAATCATATGGATTGCATTTTATTGAACTCGTAGTTCTTACAGGATTTCCATCTTCATCAACAGCATTATCCTTTTCAGAACAAGCTATCGTCCCAAACCAAGCCGGCTGATCAGCCGTAGAAAATTCCATTCCATCCGCACTCTGCGCCAACGGCATAAAATCACTAATCGATTCTGTAATATAATCATTCCCATCTTTCTTCATTCCAAAAACTTTCCACCTAATCACATCCCAAGAAGACAATCCTTTTGTAAATTTCAAATCCTCCTTAGGATTTATTTCCCCATAAAACTCCACCGTAAAATCTTCCACAGACTTAATTTCCCCATTCTCCACCACAAAAAGCGGTATCAAAACGCTCTCATTCAAATCCAGCGCCTGATAAAAAGCCTCCGGATCAGCATCCGCCACATCATATTCACCCTCATCAATACACGGATAAGAATTGCACTGATTTTTCACAATATACTTAAATTTTCCGCCACTCGCCGCTAAAGATCTTCCAACATCATCATCCTCCCCAGTCTCCCATCCCGGCAAATTATTATTCAAAAAATAAAGCGCCTCCTCCACCCCCGATTCCGCGGAATAAAAAGCTTTCCCGGCATCAATCAAATCCTTCGTCACCCGCACTTCCCTCATCACCAAGCTCGACAAAGCAATCGAAATCGCCAGCAAAACCCCCATAATCAACATCGCCGTAAGCAGCGCCGTCCCAGCCTCGTCTCTCCAAATTTTATTGATTATTTTTTTCATAATTTAATTAACTACAAATTCCGGCAAAAGCTTTCCTCCAAAAGCTTTTTCATATCCAGCCATATAGCTCCTCGAAGAAATAGTAGTCTGCAAATCAAATTCCACCTTTCTCCCCGCCACGACTTCCTTTGAAAATCGCGCAAAAACAGTCACTTTAGGCTGAAATTGAACATCATTATTCATCACATTCTTAGCCTTAAAAGGATCATCCGCCGGAGAAACATACATTTTAAAATCTTTTACATTCACTCTGTCGGAATTCAAAGAATAAGCATCTTTTTTTAAAAAATTTGCCCCATCATCGGAGATCTCAAATTCTCCAAAGTTAATTTTTCCCGAAACATTTTCAGAATCCGAATCCTCCGCATATTCAAAAACCACCGCCCTCGTTTGATCCGGAGAAAAAAGCACCAATCGATTTTGCACCCCAGCCCCCAAATCAGTTCCGCCAATCGCCCCCATCTCACTATAACTTATAACTCCATTCCTCACTTCATCACTAAATTTATCAAAAATCGCCCTCGCCTCACTGTAGATCGCGCGATATTCGTTCGCCTCCCTCTGCGAAGTTATAATACTCAGGTACGACTAGATCGGAAGAGCGTCGCGTAG
>JAQVVS010000097.1 GCA_028698865.1 Candidatus Altimarinota bacterium
ATCCCACATAAGCAACATACATTCCAACTAAAACTATTCCATTCCATCTTTCTAAAATATGTTTTTTACCTATAAACATCCATAAAAACAGCATGAAGCTGGCAAGAATAGCAAATAAAACATCGACATTTTGAGAAATGTTGAATGGCAAAGATTTTATAGTGGCGCTTGTCCCCAGCACGAAAAATACATTGAATAAGTTTGATCCTACTATATTCCCGACCGCTATATCGGATTGCTTCTTGTACGCGGCGACTGCCGACGCGGCTAATTCAGGCAAAGAGGTCCCCACTGCAACTATTGTAATCCCTATGAAAAATTCGCTCATTCCAAAATATTTGGCTATTTTTACAGCATTTATAACTATCAATTCTCCTCCCGCAGTCAGCCCTATTAATCCAATAATTATCAACCCCGCGGTCTTCCATCCTCCAAATTCTTGTATTTCGGATTTTTCTTTTTTGCCCGGAATTTCTTTCGCTATACTAAAGGAATAAACTAAAAATATTGCAAAGAACGAAAGCAGTATTATCCCATCTATTCGTGATATTTCCGAAACCGGTCCTTTATCTATCAAAAAATCATTCGCCAAAACCCCTACAACTATCGCCCCGAGTAAACTTAATGGAATTTCTTTCCAAGTGGTTCCTTTTTTTACCGAAAGAGGATAGATTATCGCGCATACACCCAAAATCAAAAACACATTAGCTACATTACTTCCCAAGACATTTCCTATCGCGATATCCGTAGACCCCATGAAGCTAGCCGCCAAATTTACAACCAATTCCGGAGCGGATGTTCCAAAGGCTACGATAGTCAATCCTATAACAATTGGGGATATTTTAAATTTCCTAGCCAAAGAAGATCCGCCATCCACCAGCCAGTCCGCGCCTTTAGCCAAAAACAAAACTCCCACAGCAAGCAACAACACCGATAATAACATCTTTTTATTTGTTAACGATTATATCAACCGACTTTATTTTAACCGGCTTTACCGGTTTCGATTCTTCTCCCATATCATTTCTGACAACTTTTGCCTCTGCAATTTTATCTACTGTTTCCAACCCCTCAACTACTTCCCCAAAAATTACATAATTTTTTGGGAGCGGATATGATGTATGCATGATAAAAAATTGACTTCCATTCGTGTTTGGGCCGGAGTTAGCCATTGCCACCGTCCCGCGATTGTATTCTCCCGTGAAAGGTTCATCATCAAATTTATATCCCGGACCCCCGGTGCCGTCACCTTTTGGATCTCCTCCTTGAATCATAAATCCCTTTATCACCCTGTGGAAAATCGTATTGTCATAAAATTTTTCCGTTGAAAGTTTGATGAAGTTTTCGGCGGTGATTGGCGTTTCTTCCGTGTTAAGTTTGATTTTTATTTTGCCTTCCGTTGTGTTTAAAACCGCGAATGTCTCTGATGAAGTTGTGCTTAAATTTTCTCCGTCCGCAGCCTTCTCTTCAGCTTTTTTTCTGCATCCGGTTGCCGATAAAGCGATTGCCATAATTAGTAGAATAGAAAATAGTTTTATAAAGTTTTTCATGATTGGAAAAGGTTATTACTTTTGAAATTTTGCCACTTATCGTCTTTTTTTACAATTCTTTAAGTTGAATTTTGATTTGACAATTATTTTATGGATCAATAGAATTTCCCTTTGGAAATTTTCTCGTTGACAATAAATCCTCTCATGCGTATTATTGCACCAGTCTAATAGTACAAACAATGACAAATAATATGGCTTCTCAAAATCAAATTTTAAATTGGTGGCAAAACTTGTTTTGGCGGGAGTGATTTTTGAGTATCTGAAAGTTTCAAAATCCCCCGCTAGTCAGGGGATTTTTTATTTATTAATTTATAAAAATGTTTGCACAATTAAAGCTTGTAAATATAGATAATCTGAAGTTTCATGAGGACATAAATCCTTCCAGACTGAGCAAACTTCAGGCTCAAATATCAACAGATGGTCATATTAAAACTCCTATTATAGTGGATAAAAAAAATATGGTTATACTCGATGGCCATCACAGGTTCAATTGTTGCAAAAATTTGGGATTGAAAAAAATTCCATGCGTTCTGGTCGATTATCTGGAAGATTCGGAAATTAAAGTTTCATCCCGCAAAAAAAATTTTAAAATCACCAAAAAAATTGTTATTGCGGCCGGCATTAACGGCTTTCTTTTCCCTCATAAAACTACTCGGCACTCACTTCCTTATAAATTTAAAAACTTGTTTATCCCTTTAACCAATTTACAATGAAAACTTATATCCAATATTTAGAGCCAAAAGAAAGACCTACTTCTTTTTACAACATCATTCCTGATATTGAAAAATATTTAAAAATGGAAATACCTCCAGTTCTTCATCCCGCCACAAAACAGCCCGTCACTCCAAACGATCTCGCCCCTCTATTTCCGATGGAGCTGATAAAGCAGGAAGTAAGCCGTGAAAAAGAAATCGATATTCCGGAAGAAATCCAAGAGCTTTACGAAACTTATCGTCCCACTCCTATGATCAGAGCCGCTCAATTGGAAAAAATTTTGGATACTCCCGCGCATATTTATTTCAAATATGAGGGAACTACTCCTAGTGGAAGTCATAAAATTAATACTGCTTTGGTGCAGGCTTATTATTCAAAAAAGGAAGGTGTTAAAAAAATTACTACCGAGACAGGAGCTGGGCAATGGGGAACAGCGCTTAGCATTTCATGCGCTCATTTTGGCCTAGAATGTCAGGTTTTCATGGTAAAGACCAGTTATCAAAGTAAGCCATATCGTCGAGAAGTAATGAGACTTTTTGGAGCAAATTTGATTCCCAGCCCAAGTAATTCGACGGCTTGCGGAAGAAAATTTCTTGAAGAAGACAAAGATTGTCCCGGATCTTTGGGAATGGCGATAAGCGAGGCGGTGGAAGTTGCGGCTCAAAATGATGACACGAAATATGCTCTTGGGAGCGTGCTAAATCATGTTTTGCTTCATCAGACCATTGTCGGACTCGAGGCTAAAAAGCAGATGGAAAAATTTGGAGAATATCCCGATACCGTAATCGGATGCGTGGGAGGCGGAAGTAATTTCGCCGGATTTGCTTTTCCTTTTGTGCATGATGTTTTCAGAGGAAAAAAGATCGAATTTTTGGCTTCGGAACCGGAAGCTTGTCCAAAATTGACCGAAGGAAAATATGAATATGATTTTGGAGATAGTGCCGGAATGACTCCTTTGATAAAAATGTACACTTTGGGCCATAAATTTATGCCAAGTCCGATTCATGCCGGAGGACTGCGTTATCATGGCGCCGCTCCATTGGCCAGTATTTTGAAAAATGCTGGAATGGTGAGGTCTATTCCGTATCCGCAGATTGAAACATTTAAGGCCACGCAAATTTTTGCGAAGGCTCAAGGCATTATTCCCGCTCCGGAATCGGCTCACGCCATAAAAACGGCCATAGACGAGGCGCTGAAAGCCAAAGAATCCGGTGAAAAAAAGGTCATAATTTTCAATCTTTCCGGACATGGACATTTTGACATGCAGGCTTACGCGGACTTTTTGGATGGAAAATTTTAGAGCATTGCCCTCTAGGCTTGGATAAGGCACTGATAATGAACTAGGTACAGACATATTGCACTTTTAGAAGGCTGAGGGCTTGGTTAGGTGATAGTCCGTTGAGAGAGCAATGTTCGAGGTCATTATAGTACATATTCCAGAGTTTAGTTTGATATTTTAATTG
>JAQVVS010000098.1 GCA_028698865.1 Candidatus Altimarinota bacterium
ACTTATGAAAAATTTTTGAGTCAAGGGAAAGATCCTTTCGGGTTCGGCAGACTGAGATACACCGCGAGCGTGGAAGAATCAAAAGCTTTGAATGATAAAAAAGGTCCGATGGTTATAATTTCCGCGTCCGGAATGTGTGAGCACGGCAGAATTTTGCATCATTTGAGAAACAATATAGAAAATCATAGAAACACTGTTTTGATTATCGGATATCAGGCCGCGAATACTCTTGGGAGGAGGCTTGTTAATGGTGAAAAACAAGTGAATATTTTTGGAGAACCTCATAATGTAAAAGCCGATATTTATGTGATGGACGCCTTTTCCGCCCATGCGGACAGGAGCGATTTGCTTGAATATATCGGCAGAATAAAAGGGCTGAAAACTATTTATCTGGTTCACGGAGAAGATAAACAAAGGGAGTCGTTTGTGGACTCTCTATTCCAAAACGGATACGACGATGTTTACAGACCTATTCTCGGAGAAGAAATCGAAATTCCTTTTGAGTAGTTGCTGTAAATTTATTTCTTTCTTTTTTTGAAATAAATTTTTGTTCCAATGCTTATCAAAATCAATCCGATAATTATGTATATAATCGGCGATTTTAACGGATTTTTTTCGGATGATTCCATAGCGTCCGCGTAAACATTCGACGGATCCACGACCGCTGATTTTTCCCCATCTTCAACTTTTTCTTCGATTATCTTATTCAATTCTTCCGAATCTTCTTCCGTTATTTTTGAAGGAGTTTTTTCCAAAACTTCTGGCTCCACTACCGGCTGACCTGCTTCCAAAAGTTTCGTAAAATAACTTATTATCGGATAAGAACCTACTTCATAATGATTTCCATCAACCATAAATGGAACGCCTTGGCCGTTGTATCCTACTTCCTGAGCTTTTTGCAGAAATAAAGGCTGATTTTCGGTATTTGTCCAAACTTCATAAATTTTTATCGGCAACTTCCCCATAAGATTATTTTCTTCGATATAATTTTCAACTGTTTTGCAATGAGGGCATCCATCTCCTATAAAAAGCATGATTTCCGCAAGAGCCGTTCCTATCGATGCTGTCGCGAAAAATGCCGTGATGACAATGGATAAAGCGATTTTTTTCATTTTCTTGGGTGTTAAGAAATTTTTGAATTTATTTGCGTGGTGGATTATATCAGAAAATTTATTAAATTTGCGAATGTATTTATTTTTCGGTCGTTTTGTTGACAAATCTACTCAAAACATGTAACATTTTATTTCAATTTTATAATTTATTTACAACTATGCAGAACATCAACTATGTTCCTTCTACTCCCGAATCTACCAAACAAGTTCTTTGTCAAAAGGCCGTATCCTCAGCCGTAAATGCCTCTCCTTATTATCGTGAAGTTGATGTAAGAAGTTTTAATACAAAACCCGGACAAGCTGGTGAAATTGTTGTTTTCAGATCTGGCACTCGCAACAAAATAGCCGAAACTTTGATTTTGGACTTTGATACTCCCGAGTCTGTTGCTGAAAGAATTTTAACTCAATTGAATAGTCGTTTCGAATCCGATGAAGGAGAAGCTGAGAAATAAATTCATATTACGATCTTGGATTGATCAAAGAAAATATGATTTTTCTATTGCCAAAAATAAATTCGCGTGATACGATTGTGGCGTCGTAGATATTGCGTGGATGGGGGGGTGCGAGTGAAAGCCGTAGACACCTCACCTCCGCAATACGAACACTCAATATAATAACTCTCAGGTACTGGAGAGTTTTTTTTATAATCTTTGAAAATCGTGTATAGTCTATTTGATGAAAAATAAATTTATAAAAATCGGGCTGATATCTCTTCTGTCAATTTTTGTTTTTTCTTTTGTAGGCGATGATTTTGCTTTTGCAAAAGCTCCAAGAACAATTGATTTTGCAGGACATGAATGGGTTGTAAAAAGTGGCTATAAAGGTCCTGGGAAAAATCACTGGAATGACTCAAAAGATGCGGTTTTTGTTGATTCAAAAGGCAGACTTCACATGAAAATCACAAAAGTCGGCGGACAGTTTTATTCTTCCGAAGTTCATCTGGAAAACTCTTTGGGATATGGCACTTATAAATTTGAAGTTTCGGGAAAAAGCAAAGTTGATAAACTGGATCAAAATCTCGTGCTCGGGCTTTTTTTGTATCAAGATGATGAACACGAACTCGATATAGAGCTATCAAATTGGCAATATCCGAATGGGAAAAATCTTCATTATTCCGTTCAGCCATACAAAACGCCTGGAAATATTAAAAGTGCAAAAATCGACTTGGATATATCTAAAAAATCCACATATTCTATAAAATGGCTTCCAAATTATGTGAGATTTCGTGCTAGTCAAAAAGGAATGGATCCTTTTGTTTGGAAATACAGGGGGAAAGATAATTTCAGCCCGGGGGAAGAAGTTTTGGCGATGAATTTTTGGATGATTGATGGAATGCCTCCTTCTAACGGCAAAGAAAAGGAGATTATAATAAGGAATTTTGAATTTACGCCTGCGGAGTGATTGGTGGTGGACGCGGAGCTCGAACAGACTGCTCTTCGGATCGGAAATCTCGCTACTTCCTCAATGGGGGAATACTGAAAAAGCGCAGAAATTTTTTGCTCCTGACCGTCGCAAAATTTCTGCGCTTTTCCTGCTGCGTCTCCGCTCAAGTCTCGCGAAGCTCGCATGAGCTACGCCTTCGCACCGTATTCCTCGCCACTTTCGCTTGCTAAAAGGTTTTTTCAATGTAGAATCGTTGCACGTAATTAATAGATTCCCGCCTTCGTGGGAATGACATATAATCACGGGAATGATTCGCCACGGCGGACAGGAATAGATTCCCGCCTTCGTGGGAATGACATATAATCGCGGGAATGACACACAATTATGGAAATTAGAAATATCGCAATCATAGCCCATGTAGACCACGGAAAGACCACTTTGGTGGATGCTTTGCTTAAAGCTGGAGGAGCTTTTGCTTCGCATCAGCATGTGGTGGAATGCGTCATGGACAGCAATGATCAAGAAAGAGAACGAGGAATTACTATTTATGCAAAAAATGCCGCTATCGGATATAAAGACACTAAAATAAATATCGTTGATACTCCCGGGCATGCGGATTTCGGGTCTGAAGTGGAACGAGTTCTTCGCACTGTGGATGCAACTGTGCTTTTGGTGGATGCGTATGAGGGGCCGATGCCTCAGACGAAATTTGTGCTTCGGAAAGCGCTTGAATTGGGCCTGAAGGTGCTCGTTGTGATAAACAAAATCGATAAGCCGATGGCGAGGCCCGACAAAGTTGTTGATCTGACTTTTGATCTTTTTGGGAGTCTCGGAGCAAATGATGAACAATTGGATTTCCCTTATCTTTACACTATTGCGCGTGAAGGGATTGCTATAAAAAATCTGAGCGATGAAAGAAAAGATATTTTTCCTTTATTGGATTTTATTTTGGAACACGTAAAGCCTGCCGTTGGCGACACTTCAAAACCTTTCCGAATGCAGCCTGCGTCTTTGCATTATGATAATTTCCTCGGAAGAATGGCTATTGGCAGAGTTTTTGAAGGAAAAATTTCCGATAATAAAAATGTTTGGGTAATCGGACATGACGGCGAAAAGCGACAAGCAAAAATTTCAAAAGTTTTTTCATATAAAGGGCTA
>JAQVVS010000099.1 GCA_028698865.1 Candidatus Altimarinota bacterium
ACCCTTTAAATTTATATCCATCATACGGAGACCATTTGCATTTCGTAAAAAGTTTTTTGCTCTCAACTTTTTTCTCCTTTTCCAAATCCACCACAATCACATCGGCATCATACCATTTCGCAATTTTTCCCTTACTACTCAACCCAAAAATATCCGCAGGCTTTTCACACAAAATCTTCACAACTTCCGGCAACTCCATAGCCTTATCATTCACAGCATTCAAAAACAAAGGGAGCATAGTTTCAATCCCCGGAACACCGCTCGGAGCCTCACCGTAAGGCAACTTTTTCTCAACAATCGTATGAGGAGCATGATCAGTAGCCACAATATCGATGTCTCCAAATTTCAACCCTTTCCACAAAGCAAAAACATCCTCTTTGTCCCTCACTGGCGGATTTATTTTGATAAAATTCCCCAAAAGATCATAGTCATCACGCGAAAAAGTCAAATGATGAGGAGTCACTTCGCATGTGACAGGAGCGCCATTTTGCTTGTATTCCACGATCACTTTGAGCCCTTCTTCCGAAGAAACATGCGCGACGTGAAGCCTTTTGTCATATTTTTTCGAAAGTTCGCACGCATGTCTTATAGCTTTCACTTCAGCTTGAACAGTTCTTATTTTTGAATGAATGGATGCCGGAATTTTTACGCCATCAACTCCCAAAAAAGTTTTTTTAATATTTTCATCAATAATTTCTTGATCCTCAGCATGCACCACAACAAGCCCATCAAACTTCTTGAAAAGCTCTTCAACTTCAGCAAAACTCACTCCTCCGGCATTCGTGGATCCACCCATGTAAACTTTTACTCCAGCAATATTTTCAGCGCTCAAAATTTCGCCCAAATTTTTCCCATCATACCCGATATAAAATCCGTAATTGCAATAACTCCGACCTTCCACCAATTTTCTTTTTCCAGAAAGCGCGCCATTATTCAAAATCGCGGGAATATTATTCGGCATATCCAAAACCGTAGTCACTCCAGCGCTAACAGCCGCCAAAGAACCGCTCTCGAAATCTTCTTTATAAATGGCTCCAGGGTCCCGAAAATGCACATGAACATCAATAACTCCGGGCATAATATATTTTCCCTTACAATCAACAACTTCAAAATCCGCGGCCTCAGCTTTCCCCCAATTCACCAAATCCGCAATTTTCCCATTATCAATCAACACATCCAATTCTTGGACAACGCCATCCGCCACCACAAACCCATTTTTTAGAATAATTTTTGTCATAAATAAGTTATAATTTCAGTCCGCCTACCCCTTCAAAACCGCATCAATCAGCGCCATCCTAAGCGCGACCCCATTTTTCACTTGCTCAAAATATTTAGCCCTCGGATCACTATCCACCTCAACGGAAATTTCATTCACACGAGGAAGCGGATGCAAAATCAACGCATCACTTTTCACTCTTTTCATCATATTCTTATCCAAAACATAAGATCCGTCATACTTCATATATTCTTCTTCACTTTCAAATCTTTCCCTTTGAACTCTGGTCATCGCCACCACATCCATTTTCTTTATCTCCAAAAACAAATCCTCACTTTCCTTTACCTCAACCCCCAAATCCAAAAGCTCCTTCACTATTTCCCTAGGCATTTTCAAACCCGCGGGCGAAACCAACACAAATTTCACATCAAAATTTCTCAATAAATAAGCCTGCGAATGAGGAACTCGCCCATTTTTCAAATCACCCACCATTCCAAAAGTCATTCCATCTAAACTCTTTCGATATTTCCAAACAGTATATAAATCCAACAAAGCTTGAGTAGGATGTTCATCAACTCCATCACCAGCATTTATCACAGGACAATCACTTTTTTCCGAAACTTTAGCAACAGCATCTACTTCAGCACTTCTCATTACTATCAAATCCGCCATTTGAGAAACAACTTTTCCAGTATCACACAGCGATTCTTTTTTTGTGGAAGAAGAAGTTTTCATCATATCGGCATTGCTTATAACTTTTCCACCCAAACGAAGCATCGCAGACTCAAAACTAAATCTCGTTCTGGTCGAAGGCTCAAAAAAAAGCGTCGCCAAAATTTTACCAGAAGCCGATTTCAAAAACCTTCCCTTATTCAAAAATTTCTCCATCTCAACAGTTTTCCCAAACAACTCCAGCAAACTTTTTTTATCAAACTGTTTCGCAGACAAAATATTCTGCCCTTTGAGATTCATATATTTTTATTACCTTTTTCTTTAATAGCCCAAACAATTTTAAAGAATCAACAAAAATAACACAATCGAAATAAAAATAGCGCACTTAACTCATTCCGTTTTTGTTTTAAAATTTCAAAAAGCAAAAACTTGCTTTTAATTTCGGACCACTCTAAAATACCGCCAAGTTAAATATCTCAATGCCAAAAGCAACACTTCTCCTAAAAGACGGCACAGCTTTCGAGGGAACTTCATTCGGAGCCGACATTCCTTCAGCTGGAGAAGTTGTTTTCAATACCGGAATGGTTGGCTATCCTGAAAGCTTCACGGATCCTTCTTATTCAGGACAAATTATAGTCCTCACTTCACCACTAATTGGAAATTATGGAGTTGGCGGCGGATGTGTTGATGAGGACAAAATTTCCAAAAGATTTGAGAGTGAAAAAATTCATATCAAAGGATTAATTGTTTCGGAATATTCCGAAAATTACAGCCATTGGGATGCGAAAAAAAGTCTTGGAGAATGGCTAAAGAAAAACAATATTCCAGCTATCACAGGTGTAGACACGCGCGCCCTCACTCAAAAGTTGAGAAAATATGGAACAACTCTGGGGAAAATTTCTATTGGAAATAAAGAGTGCGATTTTTATGATCCGAATATTGTAAATTTGGTCGACGAAGCCTCTATCAAAAAACCGATCACTTACAAAAAAGGTAATAAAACAATTGTTTGCATAGATTGCGGAATGAAAAATAATATTTTGCGAAATTTTTTGGATAGAGATATTAGCGTAATTCGAGTGCCTTGGGATTATGATTTTATTGAAGCGGGAATTGAATTTGATGGAATTTTTATTTCGAATGGACCCGGCGATCCGGCAATTTTGTATCCTCTGCATAACACAATTAAAAAAGCTTTTGAATTAAAAAAACCTATTTTTGGAATTTGTTTGGGAATACAAATCATGGCAATCGCGGCAGGAAGCAAAACGTATAAATTGAAATTTGGTCATCGTTCTCAAAATCAACCATGCATCGATGTCGAAAGCGAAAAATGCTATATCACAAGCCAAAATCACGGATTTGCGGTAGATGAAAAAACTCTCCAAAAAGGATGGAAAGTTTGGCTCAAAAACGCAAATGACGGAACCGTAGAAGGCATTCGCCACAAAACTCTCCCGTTCTTCGCCTGCCAATTTCACCCCGAAGCCTACCCCGGCCCAACCGACACCACTTTCTTCTTCGACAAATTCGCGAAAATGCTATAAAGACGGGGATAAGCCCAAAAAACGGCCCTTCCGATTTCATAAAAATTTTAAGAAAATTTTAGACGGGCGTGCTACCCTTTTTCCAAAAACGTAAAATTGTAAAAAAATTGGAAAATTTTACAATTTTCAAAAGAGAGCACCCCACCCCCTCCAGATAAAAATTCCTTAACTTAAAATTCAAATTATGAGATTAATAAAAAT
>JAQVVS010000100.1 GCA_028698865.1 Candidatus Altimarinota bacterium
AGTTTTTAGAAATGACAAAGTTTACACTTATAAAATAAAGGGTCAAAAAGAGTCTTATCAGCTCGCGGAAAATGGCTTGCAGGCTGAGTTTTACGAATCCGTTTTGTTCCCGAGGGTCGCTTTTTTCAAATTGAAAAATGATAGTTTGTACTATTTGGCCGGAGTGAGAGAAGGGGATAATATTTTGACTGTGAACGGAAAACAGGTTTACAGCGTGCAAGATTTCGAAGATTTGACGAGAGGGGAATCACAGATCGATTTACTCATTTACAGCGATGGAAATTATAAAAAGATTTCTTTGGAATTGCCGCAGAAAAAACAAATATTTGCGAATGATGTCGTGAGCGGTCTTCCCGGATCGAAAGCTGGAATCCAGCCTGGAGATATAATTTTGAGTGTTAACGGAGAAAAATTTACCGATGTTGTAAAATTGATTTCTTTCACCAAGCAATTCAAAGGAAAAGCTCTTACGTACTTGATAAATCGTGATGGAGAAGAGATTACTTTTGGTATCACCACGAATGAAAACGGGCAAATCGGAGTTCTGCTTTCCGAATTGATGACATACGGTGGAGAAGGAGGAATTTCTTTGTATAATGCGGATGTGTATTCTTCTGTCGCCGAAGTGAAAGATGAAAAATATCCTTTTTATATTTCGGCTTACAAGTCTTTTGGAGAAATGTGGAAGTTGTCGAAAGTGACGGCGACGATGTTTGTCGGAGTTATCGGAAATATTTTGAGTAGTGGAGAGGTGCCTGATAGCGTTGCCGGTCCTGTCGGAATTGCGAGTATGACTCATGTGGTCGTGCAGGAGGGAATTGTGTCTTTGCTAAGGTTTGTTGCGCTTTTGTCTTTGAGTTTGGGAGTGATAAATATTTTGCCTTTTCCGGCGCTTGATGGAGGTAGACTTCTTTTTCTTGTTGTGGAATTTATTATCGGTCGAAAAGTGAATCAGAAACTCGAATCTTCCATTCATATGATAAGCTATATTTTGATCCTGCTTTTGATTCTAATGGTGACTTATAGTGATGTGTTAAAGCTGTTTTCAAATTAGTAGTTTTTTCAACTTGCGTAGGTTGTCAAATTTGTATTCTTGGAGCATTGCGAGTTGGCTTGAAATGTGGTGAAAGGTATAAAAAAACACTAAATATAGTGTTTTGGGTGGGGTCGTGCTCTACATTTGGTATATGGGTTTTGGCTGGAGAAAGGGCTTGTGGCGGGAAAAGTTATCGTTTAATATAGGCACACGAAAGATTTTTCATGGGCAAAACAAGGAAATATTTTTCGGAATTGGGGGGACAATTTTAAGGGCAATATTACAATCAGCTTACCTCACTTTTTCTATGGTTCAGAAGGAACTTTGGGTTTCTATCTTAAATAGGTTGAAACCGACAATCCAGAGAGCACATTTTGTAACTTGGTTTCAAAATACTACCGTTTTAGATGTCAAAGACGGAAAAATGATCGTCGGAGTTCCAACGTCCTTTGCATTTACTTGGATGAAAGATAAATATGCTACAAAAATTTTACAAGCCGCAAACGAATTGGATTCTTCCATTTCTGTTGTTGAATTTGAAGTGAGCGGAAATTTGGATTACAAAAATCTTGAAACTGGAGCTGTGGATCCAAAAGTTCTTTTCATTGAAGATGACAAAAAAGTTCGCAAAGTCCGCGATGTAAACGAGGTGGTTGTTTCAAAAGGAAAGTATTCTCCGAAAGTGACGAGTCAAATGATGAACAACAGATACACTCTCAGCAATTTTGTTATCGGAAAGGACAATAGACTTCCTCATGCGGCTTCTCAGGCGGTGGCAAATATGCCCGGAAGCATCTACAATCCTCTTTATGTTTACGGATCTGTCGGCCTCGGAAAAACTCATTTGGTTCAGGCGATTGGAAATGAAATTTTGAAGAATTTTCCCGATAAAGTTGTGAAATATATTACCGCGGAAAGATTTGTTACTGAAGTGGTGGAGGCCATCGGAAAAAGATATATGCACAAATTCAAAGATCAATATAGAAAAGTGGATGTGTTTATCGTGGATGATATTCAGTTTTTTGCTAGAAAAGATTCTTCTCAGCAAGAATTTTTTCATACTTTCAATGAACTTTACGAAGGAAATAAGCAAATTGTTGTCACTTCTGATAGACAACCCGCGGAGCTTGATGGACTTGATGACAGACTAAAAAGTCGCTTTGGGATGGGAATGGTGGTGGAACTTTTGATGCCGGATTATGAGACCAGACTCGCTATTTTGAATCAAAAATGTCGTGAAGCGCAGATGATTGTGGATCCGGAAGTTTTGGCTTTTATTGCAAATAATGTGACTGATAGCGTGCGAGCGCTTGATGGAGTTTTGAGGCAAGTAATGGCCGAAGCACAATTAACTGATCGTGTTCCTACTTTGAGGACAGCTGCGGAAGTTATAAGAAGACTTAACAAAGCTCAAAAAATCATCGGATTTGATATTGAGGCGAAGCAAATGGAGGCGCGTGCGAAGAGTGCGATTGACGTGATGAATATTGTTGCCGAATATTACGGAGTGGATTTGGAGCAGTTGAAAGGTGTTTGTCGTCATACGGAAATTATGGTTCCGAGACAGATTTGTATGTATTTGATAAAGAATGAATTGGGGGATTCTTATGAGAAAATTGGGTCTGTATTCGGAGGGAAAAATCACACTACTGTTATGCACGCTTGCAACAAAATCACCGAAAAACTAAAGACAAATATCAGACTCGTTCGTGATTTGAATTCCATAAAAAAGGAAATGGGGCTTTGAATATTTAAAGTTCTGGTTTAATATTCGAATTGATTTTAAATATTTAATTTTTGCCATATGTATTACACAGGTAGAAACATGAGGCAGCGAGGTGGAATGACAAATTACCTGATGCCTTTTTTGATAATTATATGCATCGGAATTATCGGAGTTTTGGTGGTGGGATTGTGGAATGCCATTTTTAATAATGAGCTGAAAAAAGCCGCTTACATGCATATCATCTCTGGAAGTGCGCAGATGAAAACTTGGGGGACGGAGGAGTTTTTTAACATTTCAAATGATGCTTTGATTATGCAGGGCGATGAAATTGTTACAAGCGCGGATGCTCAAATCATTGTGGAATTTTTTGATGGAACGATTATGCGAGTGGCCGGAAATACCGATGTGAATTTTGTTGAAATAAATGATGATAAAAAGCCCATGTCCGTTAATTTGCTTTTGGTAAACGGGAAAATTTGGTTCAATAAATTGTATAGAGAAACTGGCGATACTCTTATTTCCGTGAGAACTAGCAATTTGGAAATAGTTTCTCAGCAAAATAATGTTTTTACTGTTGAGAATGGAATTGATGAGGCTGTTAGGATTTTTACTGGAGGGACAAATGACATTGTTGTAAATATTTTTGATAAGGAGGGCGCTAAAATTGTTGAAACGGAAACGCTTGGGGTTGGGCAGGAAGCGGTTTTTAGCGATGCGGTTTTGGATAGATATTGGCAATTTCAAAGTCCGAGTGTGATAGGTGCCGTAAATGATGAATTTAAAACTACCGAATGGTATCTTTGGAATTTTGCGGAAGACAAAAATCCTACTCTTTTTGAGAAATCTGTGGATGGAAATACTTTTGTGA
>JAQVVS010000101.1 GCA_028698865.1 Candidatus Altimarinota bacterium
ATATAAATGTCCCGGAAATTTCTCCGAGAAGTTTTTCTTTCAACAGTCCTCATGGAGCTTGTCTCGAATGTCACGGGCTCGGCACGAAACTGGAAATCGATCCGGATTTAATCATTCCAAACAAAAATCTTACGCTGGCGGAAGGAGGAATTATGCCTTGGTCTACGACAACTTCGCACCTCGGTTGGTATAATAAAATTTTGGAAAGCGTGGCGAAAGTTCACAAATTTTCCATGAATGTTCCGATAAAAAAACTTTCAAAAGAAGCGATGGAGATAGTTTTTTACGGAGATAAAGAGCGCCAATACACGGTCCAATGGGGGAATTCGGGGAATGAAAACGTAGAAGACGAAGACGAAACTATGTTTTCAAACGGATATTCCACGACTTTCGAAGGAGTTATAAATAATTTGCAAAGAAGATATTTGGAAACGGATTCGGATTATGTTCGAAAAAAGATAGAAGGATATATGCGAATTTTGAAATGCCCTTCTTGTAATGGAAAAAGGCTTAAACCGGAGATTTTAGCCGTAAAAATCAACGATCTTTCCATAATTGACGTTACAGCGCTTTCGGTAAAGAAAGCTATAACCTACTTCCAAAATCTGAAATTAAGCCCCGAAAAGGCCGAAATCGCAAAACTAATTCTCCACGAGATCAGAAACAGACTGCAATTTTTGGAAAATGTGGGACTTTCTTATCTCACAATGGATCGTACGGCAAACACTTTATCAGGAGGAGAAGCGCAGAGAATCAGACTTGCTACTCAAATAGGATCGAAACTTTCGGGAGTGATTTATGTGCTGGACGAGCCGAGTATCGGACTTCATCAAAACGACAATGAAAAATTGATAAAAACATTGAATTCACTGAGAGATATAGGGAATACGGTAATAGTGGTGGAACATGATGTGGACACGATGATGGCGGCGGATTATATCATCGATATAGGGCCAGGAGCGGGTAAAAACGGCGGATATATCGTGGCCGAGGGGACTCCTCAAGAAATTATAAAAAATCCAAATTCTATTACGGGAAAATATCTTTCCGGAAAAATGTCGGTACCGGTTCCTTCATCTCGTCGCAAAGGGAACGGGAAATTTTTGGAAATTATAGAGGCGGAAGAAAATAACTTGAAGAAAATAAACGCTAAATTTCCGATGGGGACTTTTATCGGGGTGACGGGAGTATCGGGCTCTGGAAAATCTTCTCTTATAAATGATATTCTCGTAAAAAAGCTTTCCCATGAGCTTTACGGCTCCAAAACGGACCCGGGAAAGCATAAAGAAATAAAAGGATTGGAGTATTTGGATAAAATCATAAATATCGATCAATCTCCGATAGGGCGCACTCCTCGCAGTAATCCGGCGACATATACGGGCGTTTTTACCGATATTAGAGAGCTTTTCGCACAAACTCCGGATGCAAAATTGCGTGGATACAAGGCCGGAAGGTTTAGTTTTAATGTAAAGGGGGGTAGGTGTGAAGCGTGTCGCGGAGATGGGATAAAGCGCATAGAGATGCACTTTTTGCCAGACATTTACGTTCCTTGCGAGGCTTGTAAGGGGAAAAGATACAATTCGGAAGCATTGGAAATCAGATACAGAAGCAAAAATATTCACGAAATCCTCGAGATGACTGCGGAAGAAGCTTTGGAATTCTTCAAAGCGATTCCGACAATAAAGGATAAATTAAATACTTTGGTGGAAGTGGGGCTCGGATATATACATTTGGGGCAATCGGCCACGACTTTATCGGGAGGAGAGGCTCAAAGGATAAAGCTTGCGACAGAGCTGTCAAAAAGAGCCACAGGAAAGACTTTGTATGTTTTGGATGAACCTACAACAGGTTTGCACTTTGACGATGTCAAAAGGCTTCTTATCGTATTGCAAAAATTGGTTGATAAGGGGAATACGGTGCTTGTAATCGAGCATAATCTTGATGTAATAAAGTCTGTGGACCATATCTTGGATCTGGGGCCGGAAGGAGGGGATAAAGGGGGAGAAATTATCGCACAAGGAACGCCTGAGGAGATTGTAAAGGTGAAAGAATCATATACAGGCAAATGGCTAAAAGCTCTTTTGAAGAAATAAAACATTAACTTCAATCTAAATTAAGCCATGTTATTAAGCATAGAATTCTTTTGTTAACACTAGGGAACCTCTGAAAAACGATGTCCTGCTTCGTCAACTTCGTTACTCCCTGCTGGCCATACCTGATAGTACGGCTCGGACGGAAGCTCTTTAAAGGAATTGATTTTTATTAAATATCGTTTAATAGAATTTAATAAACTTTAATATAATTTAATAAAACATATAATAAACTAGCGATAAGTATATAAAATTTAATAAAAATCGGTAAAATTAAATCAACTTGTCAAAACTATTGCAAAATGGTGAACCATATGATAAAGTTGGCGCACTTCAAGAGAGTTTAATGTTATTTGAAAAATATAGGAGAGTATTGAAAAGTGCAGTAAAATTTGCTATAATTTAATGGAGTTAATTAAATTTTAATTCTGTTAAATAAAATAATGATCGAAAGATTCTTTACCACAGAGCAAGTCGCAAATATTCTCCAGGTTCACCCATTCACAATCTTGAAGTTTATCAAAGAGGGAAAGTTGAAGGGTATTAAAATCGGGCGAGTTTACAGAATCAAGGAGAGTGATGTCAAAAAATTCCTAGGTGAGGAAATTGACGTCGAAGAACAAAGTGATTCGAAACTTGAAAAAAAAGCGACTAAAGAGAAGGAAAAGGTGGATGAAGGGCTCGGCGATTCGGACCATTATTATATTATTTAATAGCTTTAAATAACCCATGATCATTCAATGTCTATCATGCGGAAAATCGGTTTCAAGCAAAGGGCACAAATGCCCGTATTGCATGAGCCACATCAATGACATGACACTTGAGATGAACGGGATAAAAGAAGAGACGAAGTTAAAAGAAAGAGTACTGGATTTGGTTTTCGGATTTGTACACAAATAAATTTCTTTAAAAATTTATCAAAAATCTTCAATGCCCTTTAGTTCGTTGCCCACGAACTAATAAACATCCTTTGGACCGGCCTCATTCCGGCCTAAAGGATGAACACCCTAGAAAAGCCCAAAAAACCCCTTGATTCTCAACAAATCGAGGGGTTTTTCTAATTCGTAGATTTATTTTTAGCTACATTGTTTCTTCCCGATGGCTTTGGCGCACTCCTTTATCTTATTCAAAGGATCGAACGACTCCTTGATCTCCGTATTTAGCTTTTCAGCGGCGTTTATGAATTCTTTGAGTGTTGCATCGCCTGCGGCACCATAAAGCATCTGGAAGCGAGTTGACATTTCATTTTTTAAGACTCGCTGCTTCTCCACCATATCGGTAAGAGTTTTCATTTCAAATATTCCTTGAGTGGTGGTAGGGAAGTTGGTACCTGTAAACGGATTGTTTTTGTCAAATTCATCTGTAAAATCTTCCCAAAAATCTTTACAACCGCTCGGGTCTTCCATTGTGCACGGAGTTCCGGAAAGATTAAGTTGAAAAGGACCTTTAGCCAAATCTTCCCAACCTTTTGCGTCTCCAAGAGATTCTAGAGATTTTTCTACATCTTTGGCTTTTCTTTCCAATGCAAG
>JAQVVS010000102.1 GCA_028698865.1 Candidatus Altimarinota bacterium
TAGCTTTTATAGCACTCCTTAGCATCTCTCAAGTATCGATATGCTTCGCGGATACAAATTACATCCAAGCGGTTATTTCCGGCGATGAAGCAGTGGAATTACAAAAAAGCACCATTTTTGACGCCTCCCAATCATTCATTTCAAATCCGGATAGCACACCGGTATACAAATGGGATTTCGGCGACGGAAACAGCAACGAAGGCGTTGAAGTTCTGCACCTATACAAAAATCCGGGGAAGTACGAAGTGACTCTCACCATAACAGCACAAGACGAAAAGTCCGAAACAGTCATGGAAGTTTTTGTTTACAGTAAATCGATTTTATTGATAACTGATCAAACCGACGCAAAAGAACGAATAGCAGACATCTCAAGCTACGCCGGCAAAAAAGGAGTTTACATAAAAGTGATAGAAAGCTTCGGAACATCCACTGAATTCATCTCCGAAGAAATTTTAACAAAAAAACTAAATGAAAACAGCGGAGCCATCCAAAAAGCTCAAGAAATATTGACGTGGACAAAAGAAAACGCCGGTCTAAACGCTCTTTCCAGGCACATCCAAAGCAACTTAAAGAAAAATCCGGTAAATCTGACTCAAAAAACGATAATAGTCATCGAAGACAACATAAAGGGAAAATCCGGCCGCATCCAGAGACAATACGACCTGATAAATCCCAAAAAAATGATCATAGCAAAAGAGTCCATCTTATACCCGCTTATAGAAAACTCTAACGAAAAAACTTTCATAGAAAATTTGGAAAAAGGAGGTTACGAATACAAAATAATCGACGAAAAAACTGGGAAAGTGCGCCCATGGAACTTCATGTCTCATTTCGTAAATATTTTGATAAACGAAGGGATTCCAGACAACACGATAGCGCTCTTATTGCTTCTGCCGGTCATCGCGACAGTAGTGGTATTCATGAAGCAAGTTATAGGAATCACAACATTCGGTATATATACTCCATCAATTATCACCTTGTCATTTTTGATTGTGGGATTGCCTACAGGCCTTTTGATTTTAGCAACTGCGATATCGATAGGAGCAATAATGCTCCCGCTTTTGGGAAAAGTGAGAATGCTTTTCATCCCCAAAATGTCGATAGTTATAACCACTGTATCTTTAGCGTTATTCTTGATGTTGATATTGAGCAATCAATGGGATCTTTTTAATGCCGAATTTTTATCTCTCGCAATTTTTCCGATGTTGATTTTGAGCACTCTGGTTGAAAAATTTATCAGCGTAAAAACCGAAAAAGGCTTTTCGACAGCGTTAATTCTAATGGTGGAAACAGTATTCGTAGCGATAATCGCTTATTTCATCGCGGGTGGAGAAGTGAATTTGGTATTCGCAAAAATAAAATTCGAATTCTTTAGAAATACCATGATAACTTATCCGGAAATAATATTCTTATTGCTAATAATAAACGTTTTCCTTGGGAAATGGACTGGACTGAGAGTTTTGGAAAGACTAAGGTTTAGAGAAGTCCTCAGGCATATTGAAGAAGAGTAATAACAACCAAAAACATGTTTTTCAACAACAAAGGAGTTTTAGGAATAAACGCAAGAAATCTTTTATACATTCGCCCATACAATCCGAAAAAAGCGATAAAAATGGCCGATGATAAAATAAAAACGAAGCAATTTCTTTCGACAAGAGGGATTCCAGTTCCAAAATTATATTCAATCATAAAAGACTTTAACGAAATAGATAAGTTCGACTACAACACTCTACCCGCAAGCTTCGTTTTGAAACCAAGTCATGGATTTGGAGGAGAGGGGATTATTCCAGTCGTGAACAAAAGAGAGAATTATTGGATCACGGCAGGAGGGAAAAAACTGACTCTCGAAGATCTAAAAGATCACATAACCGATATTATAGACGGTAGATTTGCAATAGCGAATGTAAAAGACACTGCGTTTTTTGAGCAATATATAATTTCGGACGAAAGACTTGGGAAATATTCTTACGAAGGTCTTCCTGACATAAGAGTAGTGGTCCACAATTTGATTCCAGTAATGGCAATGCTCAGACTCCCAACAAAAGAGTCCGGAGGAAAAGCAAATCTACATCAAGGAGCTATAGCGGTGGGAATAGATATAGGAAAAGGGGACGCGACATACACTTCTTATAAAAATAAAATAATCGACGAACTACCAAACGGACTTGGAAAAATCAGAGGGGTAAAAATTCCGTTCTGGGACGAAATATTGCTAGTAGCTTCAAAAATTCAGCTACTAACGAACCTCGGATATTTGGCGGTAGATATCGCGATAGATAAAAATAGCGGCCCTGTATTACTCGAAATAAACGCAAGAGCTGGGCTAAGCGTCCAAGTTGCAAACCTTTCACCCCTCAGAAAAAGACTCGAAAGAATTCAAGGAATAAAAGTAACCAGCCCGACAAAAGGAGTGAGAATAGCAAAAGATTTATTTGGGAACACGGTTGAAAAAGAAATAGAAAACCTTTCCGGAAAACAAATAATCGGGACAGAAGAGGAAATTGAAATTATTCAAAAAACCGGAACGCTAAAACTCCTCGCAAAAATAGATACTGGGATCGAACGTAGCATAATAGATGAAAAAACAGCAATGGAGTCTGGACTTTTGGAAAACACATCCGAGTACGATGATGAAAAATCCACTTTGAAAATAAAATTCTCCCTAAAAAGCACTCGCTTACAAACAATAGCAGATGTAGAAAAAATACAAGGAAAAGAATATAAAATAATACTGGGGAAAAGAGATTTAAAAGACTTCTTGATAGAACCAGGAGCAATAAAAAAAGATAAAAATCAAAACAGCACCTCATTGATAAAAGAAAACAAATCAATTCCATCAATAAAAAGTTTCATAACAAAAAAAACCAATTTTTATGAAATAGACCAAAAGCTCATACAGATAGACAGCAAACTAAAATTGCTCTACCACTTAAGGCCTATAAATCTCGAATCTGAAAAAGAAAAATTCTTCAAAAATTTCAAAGAAAATCCGCAATTCGAATATCCTCAATTAAATTTTGATACACTCGAACTAATAGATGAATTAAATAAAATCGAAGTTGACGAATCAGGCCTCGGTAAAATTTTTGGAGCAAAAAAGGAAGAAATTTTTCACAAAATAGAACTACTGGAATCCATAGACGAAGAAAATTTCACTGAAATATCAACTACTCTATTTGGAAGGCCTGATAAAGAATCTATAGAAGAATGTGAGGAAAATCTGCTAAAAATAAACAAAAAAGACTTCATCCAAGAAAAAGAAGAAGAAATCTACTCATCACAAGACGCAAAAGATTTTTTTGAAAAAGTCTTTAAAGATTACAAGTTGAAAAACTGGAAAGTAAAAATAAAAGAAGAAATGGTAACCGATTGCGTGGCAGGAAAAAACAATAGGCTTTTTGTTAGAGAAAAAGCGAAATTTTCAAAAAACAGAATAAAATCCCTTATAATTCATGAAATAGAAACCCACATAATCACGGCAGAAAACGGAAAAACACAACCTTATGAAATATTCAACAAAGGATTGGCCAATTATCTAATAGTCCAAGAAGGACTCGCGATGTACAATGTCGAAAAACAGCAGAAAAACCCATTCAACAAAAACT
>JAQVVS010000103.1 GCA_028698865.1 Candidatus Altimarinota bacterium
TTCAGAAAGATCCGACTTTGACCGAAGAACAAAAACAGTTGAAAAAAGATGAATGCATGAAAAAAGCCGACGCTAGAATATCAAAACGACATACTAATGATGTAAAAAGAGATTTGGCTCAAATGATGGCGATGTTATTAGTAGCTGTGCCATTTTATCTTTATCACTGGGGCGTTATCAAAAAAGATCATTCTAACGAATAATGAAATTTAAAGCAGTAATGATGGATTTCGACGGAACTATTACCGAAAAAGGTAGTATTTTTCCGTCAAAAGAAATGATTAACAAAATCATTGAAACAGCCCGAAAAATGCCGGTGGCTTTTTGTACGGGTCGTCAGCTTGAATCTTTTCAAAGAAGAGGACTCGGTGCGATAGTTAAAGAAATTCCTCCATCCGAAAAAAAAGAAATTTTGGAAAATATTTTTCTGATTGGAGAAAATGGATCAATGGGCTATTTCTTTGATAAAAAAACAGGCAAATATAAAGAATTTTACCGCGCCAAATGGGATGATGATTTCTTGACCAAAAGAAAACTAAAAAAAATGATCGGAGAAAAGATTGAAGAATATGGAGAAGTTATCAATGAACATAGAGTAGTCTTGGTAATGAGAGCCCATCGTGAAGATGATTCCCCTATCGAGGAAATCTACGCAAAGTCAAAAAAAATGTTTGAAATATGCGACGAAACTCTATCGGATTACAACAAGAATTATGAAAAATACTTACATCTTGGGGATTCCGGAATCGGTGTAATTATTTGTCCTGCAAAAGGAGATAAAGATGCCGGCATTGAAAAATTCGCAAAATTTTTGGAGAAAAAACGAGGAATGAAATTCAGCAAAAAATTCAAAGAAATTATGGTAATTGGAGATAGTGCGCAAAAAGGCGGAAATGATTATTACTTTCTACAAGGTAGATTCGGCACTCCATTTACGGTTGGTCACTTCGATAAAACAAAACCTCTTCCAACACCCGTTTTAAATTCGAAAAACAAAAGACTTCTGCACTCAAAAGGCGCAATTTATCTGCTGGAAAACATTGAGAATCTTTGATTGATTATTTGGTTTTTAAACAAAAGCGCTTGACAAAATTTCGAATAGGATTGATACTGCTATCTCTTTGCTGAGATATTGAATTTTTAAGAAAAGTTTTTATCCTAAAATAACCAAAAAATATTATGTTTAGAAAAATCGTTTCACTCTTTGCGACAGTCGCGATTCTTGCCACCATGACGCTTTTCAATGTTGCATCAGCGGCGCCTTTGTATTTCAGCGTTTCAGCGAGTCCGACAACATTTAATCCAGTCACTTCTCCTGGGACGACCATTACAGTGACTTCTTCTGGAAGGATTCAAGACCTTTATGTTTACGTGCTTTATCCAACTTATCAATTGTTGATTTTGAATGATCACGGAGGAATGGCCCCTGGGTCTACATCCTATTATTGGAATGGTCGAGTCGATAATATTCGAGGCGGAAACGTTTTACCAGCCGGAGAATATGTAGTGAAGGCTTTTGCGAAAAATGGAGATACAATTCAGAGCATTGCTCAGACAACAATTACATTAACTTCTCCCGTGGATGATTATGATGAGGCCCCGATTATTTCTAGGATAACCTCATCTCCTCCTTCATTTGTAGCTGGAGAAGACTCAACAAAAGTTTCTTTCTATACAAATGTTGAATCAAAAGTAACAACTTCCATCAAGAACGGATCTACTATAGTCCGCACTTCATCTGGATTTTCAAATTCTACGCTTCTTGCCGGCAACCATTCTTTTTATTGGGACGGAACTGACAGAACTGGAAACGAAGTTCCTACCGGCACTTACACCATTGAGGTTCAGGCCGTAAATTCAGAAGGGTCTGATTTTGAAAGGACTACAGTTAGAGTCATTTCTGAAGACGACGACAACGATGATGACGACGACGATGATGATGATGACGATGATTATGATGATGACGAATGTGGATCTGATGGAGTGATTGAAAGTTTTTGCATCGATCCGAGTGGCACATGGGATCCAAGTGAGGAAGAATTGCAACTTGAGTTCGAATTGAGTGAAGATGTTGACGATATTACGATCGAAGCCAGAAAAGGAAGTAGTAAAGATGTTGAAATTTTTGAAGACAGCAATCTTGACGAGGATGAATACGAAGAAGAATGGGATGGTACTGATGACGACGGAGATTATGTTTCAAGCGGAGATTGGTCAATAGTCCTGACCGCCGATGGAGATGAAGTGATTTTGGATATTGAAATAGAATATGAAAAACCTGAGATTGAGGAAGCTTTTGTTACAAAAACATCTTTTGATAACACGATTGATGAATATACAACTTTGGTTTACAAAGTTGATTCAGATGCCGTTGTTACTGTGGAAGTTTATGATGGGAGTCGCCGAGAAATAACTCTTGTGGATGAAGAGGATGTAAACAAAGACGACTGGAATACTGTTAGATTTGATGGATTTGATGATGACGATGATGAACTTGATGAAGGAGATTATAAATTTAGAATCACGGCTGAAAATTCAAACAGTGGGGGCTCTGGAGCGGAAGACAAGAAAGATGTTACTTTCGAGATAAAAGATGACGATGTATCGAGTGGCAAACCAAATGTCACAAATGATGCAATGGAGCCTGTGGTTTTTGACACAAAAGAATCTTCAAATTTGGAATTTTCTTATTGCGTTAGTAAAGATTCGGATGTTTCTGTTTCCATCTACAAAGGAACTTCTACCAGTTCCACAGCAAAGATAAAGCTTTTGAATGATGTGGAAAAAGATGACGGATGTTATAATGTTTCTTGGGACGGCAGAGATAAAAATAATAAAAAATTGGATGATGGAATTTATACTTATGAGATTGTTGCTGAAATTTCCAGCACAAAAAAAGATAGTGAAAAAGGAAAATTTGTAATCGGAGATGCAGGAAATGATAATGGCACCGTTAAGCCCCCTACCGGAAAATACTCTTGCAACATGTATTTTGACATGTATAATTTTGCAGGTACGGAGCTTTGTGACGCTGTGGGATGGGCAACAGCCAGAGGAATAGTGCAAGGCTATCCAAACGGTTCTTTCAAGCCTTACAGCAATATCAAAAGAGTTGAGGTATTGAAGATGGTTCTGGAAGCGTTTGATTCTGTACTTTTTCCTGCAAACGGATCAAATCTCGGATTCAAAGATGTAAATCCGTACGGTTGGTACATGAAATATGTTAGAACAGCTCAATTCTACGGAATGTTGGAAGGATATGGAGACGGGACTGCAAGACCGGAAAGCCTTATCAATAGAGTGCAAGCATTGAAATTCGTACTTGAAGCTGGAGAAGCCATTACTGGACAATTGTTGACAACTGGAGGCATAGCAAAATACGCAGATGTGGATTACAGCAAATGGTATGCGGAATATGCTGGAGTAGCTTATAATTATCAATTGTTCGACTCTAACTACTACGGAAGTCAGGAATATTTATATCCTGAAACCCTAGCTAAAAGAGGAGAAATCGTGCTAATGTTATACAGACTGTATCAAGAAGGATTTATAAAATAAATTTCGGCAACGGCTCGCTCGCGGGAGACGC
>JAQVVS010000016.1 GCA_028698865.1 Candidatus Altimarinota bacterium
TTGCGAGACTTTGGCGTAACGAAGGAGAAAAAGCGTAGAAATTTCACGACGGTCAGGAGTAAGAAATTTCAAGCTTTTTCAGTATTTCCCTATTTAGGTAGTAGCGAGAAATACGATCCGCAGTGAAGCCAATGCGAGCTTTGCGAGACCTTGGCGTAACGAAGGAGAAAAAGCGTAGAAATTTCACGACGGTCAGGAGTAAGAAATTTCAAGCTTTTTCAGTATTTCCCTATTTAGGTAGTAGCGAGGACTCCGATCCAGAGAGAAACGAGTTTGAGCTCCGCGAGAACGAGTGGAGCGAAGGAAGATTTTCAATGAAAATGCTTCGCGCCTGCCAGCAGGCAGGAATAGCGAAAATTTTCAGTAGAAAATCTAGGAGGCCCCTATTGAGCCCTACAACTGCATCACCCTATAAATAGCGTCAGCGATTTCTTGACGAGTCATGTAATCGGAAGGCTGGATTCGATCAGTCTCGTCAAATAATCCAAGCTCTTTTGCCTTGACGAAATAAGGAGCGAACCATGTTTTTCTGCCAACATCCGTATAAGGATTTTCCTTCACATCGGTATCGATTTTTATTTTCATCGCCCCGAGTAATATTTTCAAAAATTCACTTTTCGTAACGGTATTGTTCGGCCTGAAAGTGCCATCCGGATAACCACTTACTATATTTCTTTTATTTGCGGTGTAAATATAATCGACATACCAAGCTTCGGCATCAACATCTGGAAATTTAATGTTTCCAGAAGATAAATTGGTTTTACTCCCCTCCAAAATAAGCTTTAAAGCCTCAGCTCTGGTCACTTGCTTGGTAGGTTTAAAAGTCCCGTCGCTATACCCTTGCACGACTCCTTTTGAAGCCAAATACATTATAGAATCACGATATTCATTGTCGTCATCGACATCAGCAAACCCAGAACTCTTTACGTTCCTTGAAATTATTTCAAAACTGTCGGAATAATAAGTTTTTCCATCATACTTCAAGACAAGTCTGTCCTTTCCGACTTTCATATTCAAAAGTTGTCCATAATAAGTTCCGGATTTATCAAATCTGGAATACTTGACGGAATCTTTATCAACCTTGAAAAAGCCATTTTCTGAAGAAAGAGCTATAGATCCAGTAAATTCATTTCCAGAATCATTATTATCAAAATCTTTTATAAAAATTGAAAATTCCGATCGACTTTTATTCAAATAATATTTTCTATCCACATCAATCAAAAACGACACCGAGCTTTTAACATTACTCTCTTTTTCGGAAGAAATTGAATTCTCATTCTCATCTTTATCTTCATCTTCATCTTTATCTTCATTTACATAAGAAGACGCCTTTTTGGAAGAATCGCTAGTTGAAGATTCGTACATTGCGTCTCCACCCATATATTTCTGCACATATTCCATAGGATGAACCGTTGTTTCATACGCAGAGCTTTGGCCTAGTCCAGCATTTATCGCACTGAAAAAATCCAAGCCCTCGTTTCTAACATCTTGCCAAGTGAACGGCCAAAACGGATGCCATGGAGCATTGTCATTGTCGATTTGAAAGTGCAAATGCGGAGTTGTAGCCGTCCCGGTAGCGCCACTATAACCTATAAGGTCGCCCTTGTTTACAATATCTCTATCACTCACCAAAACTTTACTCAAGTGACTATAGGAAGAATAAAGAGTTTCCTTAGCCTTTTTATTCTCCAAGGTCGGAAATTTATTATGTTGCAAAACTATATGATGACCAAATCCGTCATTTTGAGTGGAAGCCTTTATAACAGTTCCATTCGCAATGGCATAAACAGGAGTCCCTATTGGAATCTTTATATCAACCGCCAAATGAGATCCAGCCCCTTCTATATGATCCAATCTGTAATTTCCCATATACACAACGGAATAAGTGGTTTTCGCATTACGAGCATCATTATCCGTGCCATACAATAAAGTTTTAGCACTATAAGCAGGCGTATCTATAAGTTTACTGCTTTTAAATTCATCATAGGGCTGAGTCCATTCCGCGGAAGTGAGCTTGACCCAGTCGGGAACTTTTTTAATCGGATAAGTGGTCCCGTCAAAGTCGGCATGCTTTGGCACACTCATGACGCTACTCCTATACATCTCAGGCAAAACTCCTGACACCATAAGTACAAAAGTTGCGAAAATAGCAACCAAAGAAAAAATCACCAATTTCCTATTAAACAAGAAAAATCTTTTATTTTTTTTTGAAGTTTTATTTTTTTTCATGATGTATATTTGTTTTTATTTGAAAAGAATATAGAATTATATCAAATTATCAGCAAAAAATCAACCAAATGGATATAACTAAAAACGAAACGGAGACCCAGAAACTTGCCGAAAACATAGCTGAAAAAGTAAAAAAAGGAGGCGTCATATGCCTATTTGGTGACCTAGGAAGCGGAAAAACGACATTTGCAAAAGGGTTTGCAAAAGCGTTAGGAATAGACTCATTTTCGGTAAAAAGCCCGACATACACGTACATAAGAGATTACCCTCTCGGAAAAAACAAATTTTACCACATTGATCTTTATAGGCTAGAAACAATTGATGAACTTTTACTCCAAGAAATAGAAGAATTTTTGATAAACGAAAAAAATGTAATAATCATAGAATGGGCGGACAAGCTGAAAGATTATTTGCCGAAAAAAAGAATCGATATTTGCCTAGAATATTTGGATGAAAATTCAAGAAAAATTAATGTTTTTGAGCAAAATGAATAAATCGCAAATCCAAAAAATTTACAAAAAATTTCACACTCCGAAAAACATCATAAAGCACATGGAGAAAGTGGCTGAATTATGCGGGATTTTAGCCGATGAATTTGAAAAAAAAGGAATAAAAATAGATAAAGATATTTTGATATCAAGCGCACTTCTTCACGACGCCTTGAGAGTTTGCGATATAAGAAATTACAAGCCATTTGATCTCAAAAAAAATGCAACAAAAAAAGATCTGCAAACTTGGGAAAATCTTCGACAAAAATACAAGAAAATCGGCCACGAAAAAGCAACTGCGGAAATTTTAAAAGAAATGGGTGAAAAAAAAATAGCAAAACTCATATTAAAGCACGACTTTTACATGATCGACAAACTGAAGACTTGGGAAGAAAAAATCCTTTACTACGCAGACAAAAGGGTTGACCATGATAAAATAGTATCACTAAAAAAGCGCTTTAAAGAAGGCAAGAAAAGAAACAACGGACCCGGCGACGACTTCGGATTCATAGAAAAAATAGAAAACAAAATTATCATTCTGGAAAAAGAAATGGCGGAAGTGCTAGGACACAGAATTTAAAATCTTTAACGTTGACGGTCCGACTCTGCCGGCGCCCTTATCGCTTTCCGAGGATATAATTCCATTGTCTTTTTGAAAATTCACAACAGCCTCTCTCGTTTCCACGCCGTAATATTCGGAAAATGATGAAGAAGCAAAGTATCCCTTTTCTTTCAATATTGATTGTAATTTTACAACATCGGATGAAGTAGTCCCATAGTCTAATTCTGAAGCTATAAACGTTTTTCCACTTGCATCTGAAGGCTTGACTTCAGAAGGTTTTCCAGTAGAAGCTTGAGCAATCAAGACCCTTCTTTCGTTTCTAGAAGCTATAATTTCATTCAGTTCTTGCCGTGTTTTTGGCCCAAAAATTCCAGCTCCGATCTCATCTTGATCACTAACTATTCCTTGCGATTGCTGAAATTTAAAAACCGCATGTTCTGTAATTTTATCATATATTCCGGTAGGCTCGGTTCTGTAAAAATTCAACCTTCTTAATTCTTCTTGCAATTCCCGAACATTTTCACCCTTTACTCCGGGCTCCAAATAATTCGATAATTTATCAGCTAATTCCAAATTATACTTTTTTGCGAGTTTTGTAGTTTCGTCGTCTTCCTTCAGGACAGACAAGGCGGTGGAAACGGCACTTGTATTGGAAGGAGAGGAGTCTTGCACAGTATAAGAACATTCATTTGGGATGTATTCATCATCGGAATAATCAGTTAGATAAATCCCTTCAACCACAGAATCGCTAATCCCATAAACAGTTACATTCACAGTTCTTTTTCCCCATTCAAGAGCTCTTTTAAGACCCTTATCTCCATATCCCATCCATATATCAAGCCTGTCATAAGAATAACCTCTTTCGCCAGCCTTCACTATAGCTCCACCACGATCATGCACTGCTACGATTCCAACTCCAGGTATATTCATTTTCGTGCCAAAAGGATAAATTTTTGGAGCGGCAATCATTCCGGGATAAACAGCTGTTCCGTCAGCCCCGCGAATTCCATGCCCGTTCAACCTTATATCAGCCTCATAACTACCGGTGGCATATTTTTGCTGACAAGGGAGTGGAGAGTAATAAGCCGAAATAACAAAAGTGTCTTCATAAGGATACTCCCCATCTGCAGATCCGGAAAAATCATTAGCAACAGCAACTTCATTTGCAACCGGACTAAAAACTGTAAACCCAATTGCCAAGATAAGAAAATTTGTAACACCTAATTTTAAAATACTTTTAATTTTCATTTTTGTTTTTTATTTTATTTTGATTTTTTTAATCTCTAAATTATACCAGAAAATCAACAACTATACTTTTAAGTAGGGTTGCGGGAATAAACAAAGGATTGCTTAATAAAAATTGGGTAAAACAGCAAAAAACAGCTAGGGAAAGATGATAAACCCGTGTCGCAGGCACCAAATTTGACTCACTCGGGATTTATTATATAGCACCGATTCTTCTAAGGATTTCTCTGTCAACAAATTCTCTATCTCGGCCGTATTTCAATCTTGAAAGTTGTTTGTATGCTTCGGCCGCTTCTTTATCTCCTTCTTCGGTGTACGGATTTACAGGAATAATGCTGAATGGGCGACTTGGTTGAGTATCGATGGAAAGCTTCATAACAGCTTTATATTTATCAATGTTTATCAAATCTTGATCGCTGAAAACAGGGGCCATTTCCTTCGCCATAAACTCAGCATCTTGAGCACCTATTTTGTAAGCCATCATACTTCCGACATTCCCAAAAACGGCACCTTTCAAATCGGTCTTGCCTTTTGATTGTCCGCCACCTTCTTCCAGCTGAGCCAAATATTGATGCGCTATATTGAGTCCAAGGCGATATTTTCTGGCCTCGGAAAGTATAACTTCGATGCTATCGGTTACATAATTTTGGAACTCATCGATGTACAAGAAAAAATCACTGCGACTCTCTTTGCCGACTTTAGCCCTTCTGAGAGCGGCCATTTGGACTTTTTGAACGATAATCAAGCCGAGAAGTTTGGAATTTATTTCACCGACTGACCCTTTAGACAAATTCATCAACAATATTTTTTTATTTTGCATCACATCAAAAATATCAAAAGCAGATTTTGTTTGACCGATAATATTTCGCATCATTGTATTGGTAACGAATTGGCCGAATTTAGCGGCAAAATAGGGGATCATCTCTTGTTTTTCACGAGCACCGGTTTTCGCCATCTGGTGATCCCAGAACGAAGCCACTATAGGATTCGTAACATGCTGTCTTTTCATTTTTGCAAAATCATCATCTGTAAACAAACGAACTATGTCCGTAATAGATGCGCCAGCTGGGTCCGACATCAGTGTCAAACACCCGTTTCTAAAGTAATCCTGAATACGCGGTCCAAATACTTCCTCATCAAAAAGCTTAATCATGATATTCATCGCGTCCAACGCTACGAGCTCTTTTTCTTCCCAAGTTTCACCTTCAAGCAAATTTAACCCCAAAGGCCTTTCCATATCACTAGGGTCGAAATAAATAACATCATCAGCCCTTTCCCTAGGGATAAAAGGCAGAATATCTTCAATCAAAGACCCGTGCGGATCCACAACGCAAAGCCCATCTCCGTTCTTTAAATCTTGTCTTATCATAACCTGCAAAATAGAAGATTTACCAGTACCGGTTTGCCCGATAACATAAAAGTGTCTAAATCTATCTTCTCTCTTCATGCGAATTTCCTGCTTTTCTCCACGATAAATATTGTGGCCGAGCAAGATTCCTTCTTTCGGAATATTTGAAGGAGAAGGCGCGATTTTGAAGTTTTGCCAAGCGATAGAAGGATACTTGTTGAATCTAATATTTGGAATGTGAAAAATACTGGCGAGCTCATCCGCGGAAAAAATGTTTTTCTTGAAAGTTAACCGCTGATAAAGCCCTCTTTTGAAATTTCTAAATATAAAATTGGTAACCAAATTCGTATTATTGTGCCAACGAGTGTATTCGAGAGAATTCCCGTTCGGAGTATTGTATTGGGAAAAAGAACTTCTCATAGCCACTAGATTGGTATAAGCCTCTTGCTTCGTATTTGAGGCAGAAACAAGCCTTATTATAGTTTCAAATCCCGGCCTGGAATTCTTCTCCTCCATCGCTTTCACTTCCTCATCCGTAATGGGCGTGGTCCTTGTGCTTACCCCGTCTTTCCCGAAATTATTTACTACCGCGCTTTCCCCTCTAAACAAGAGATCAAACAAATTTGATATCCAAGATAGGGGATTAAGCCAAGAAAAATCACCATCTTTTTTATTTTGGAATAAATCACTTGCTTTACTGCGACCCTTTTTTTGCCAGCCCTCTTTAATAGGTTTTAACATTATTTGAATCGCGGCTCCTTCGTCGCGGCCTATCTTTGAAAGAGAGTTGATAATTCCGTTTAAAGGATCGGTCATCATTCTTTGATAACCCTTTATGGGATACCAATAAGGCTTTTCCAAAACCATATAACAAGAAGAAACATGACTTGTAGGCTTGAAAATATTATAATCATCCACCTGTTCAACATAAGAATCCGGATAAAAAGCGGTAACCTGTTTTTCAACAAGCGAAGCCAGTGATCGAGGGCAAACGACAAAGAAATTAATCATTCCGTCAATAACCGCATATTCAAAAGAAAGAAAATCCTGATCGGTAAAAAAAGCGTACCATTCTTTTTGATAAAGGCTATATAAAGATTCGAAAAACTGCGTCATCGTCCCCCCGCAAATTTCCTTAAAATCTTTTTGATTGGAATATTGCTCTCCTTCGACCTCTCGATCTTCTTTAGATTCTTTTTTCGAAACTTTTACAAGCAAAAAAACCATATCCAAAGCCCTCTCCATATTTGCTCTATGGCGAATATACTTAACCGCAATATACGAAAGAAACAGCGCCCCCAAGCCCGAGAACATAAGCATCCACACATTTGAAGTCGATGTTTCCATTAATTATTACATTAAAGTTCAGTAAATTTTAGCACATTTTAAGACTTTAATCAATCAACTAGGATTCCTTAGCAATGGTTTTTATATGCAATTCCGAAATTTGGTCTTCCGGCATTACGGATGGAGCCCCAAGCATCAAATCCTTTGCTTTTTGATCTTTTGGAAAAGCTATAACCTCTCTGATATTGGGTTCGTCGGCAAAAATCATTATAAGCCTATCAAGCCCCCATGCTATACCTCCATGAGGCGGAGCTCCATATTGAAAAGCTTCCATCATATGGCCGAATCTTTTTTCGGCATCGGCATCGGTTATTCCCAAGGCATCAAAAACCTTTTTCTGAGTATCTCTGTTGTGAATTCTGATAGATCCGCCTCCAACTTCCACTCCGTTTAAAACTATGTCATAGGCGAGAGCAAGCGCATTCTCAGGATTTTTTTCGAATTCTTCTGGATCCTTGGGAGAAGTGAAAGGATGATGAACCGCATTGAGTTTTTTTGTTTCCTCATCAAGTTCAAACATAGGAAAATCTTTCACCCAGCAAAAAGCGAATAAATCTTTATCCAAAAGTTCAAATTTTTGAGCGACCGCCAATCGTACTTTTCCAAGAGATTCACAAGCAATTTTGAAATTATCAGCGGTGAAGAAAATAATATCTCCGACTTTCGACTCACATCTTTCGACTATTTCTTGCAAATCTTCGGGAGAGAAAAATTTGGCGATATTCGACTTCAATCCTTCTTCTCCATGTATCAAATAAGCAAGCCCTTTCGCTCCATAAATCTTCGCGACTTCTTCAAATTCATCAATTTCTTTTCTTGTAAATTTTGCACCATCGGACACTTTCAAAGCTTTTACAACACCTCCTTTTTCAGCAACACTTTTAAAAACTCCAAAACCACATTCGGTAGCTATATCCGTAATGTCGGACAAAGGCATGTCAAAACGAAGATCCGGTTTGTCACTCCCATAAATATTCATAGCCTCTTCAAAAGTCAAAACAGGGAAGGGAGTTTGCGCAATCTTTTTATGAGGCACAAACTTTTTCACCAAATCAATCAAAAGTCCTTCATTTATCTTCATGATATCCTCCTCGTTTATAAAAGACATTTCCACGTCCAGTTGAGTAAATTCTGGCTGCCTATCTCCTCTTTGGTCTTCATCGCGAAAACATCTAGCAATTTGAAAATATCTGTCAAATCCGGCCACCATCAAAAGCTGTTTCAATTGCTGAGGCGATTGAGGCAAAACATAAAAAGTTCCAGGATAAATTCTAGACGGCACCAAATATTCGCGACTTCCTTCCGGAGTTCCCTTGATCAAAATAGGAGTTTCCACCTCGATAAAGTCATTTTCATCCATATAATCACGGATATATTTTATAACTTTATGGCGAAGTATCATATTATTTTTCAAACGATCATGCCTCAAATCCAGATAACGATATTTTAATCGCAATTCTTCTCCGACCTCTTTTTCTTGATCAATTTCAAAAGGAGGCGTTTTAGCAACATTCAAAATGATAACTTTTTCCACTAAAATCTCTATTTCACCAGTATGCAAATTTGGATTTGCTTGTCCATCGGGGCGTTTTCTGACGGAACCTTCTATTTGAAGGACATATTCGCTCCTTGTTTCATTCATCAAATTATGAGCATCAATATAATTATTTGGATCCGAAACAATTTGAGTAAGTCCGTATCGATCACGAAGATCGATAAAAATAACCCCTCCATGATCCCTCCTTCTGTGAACCCATCCAGCCAATGTTACTTTTTGGCCTTCGTGAGCGGAAGTTAATTCGTCGCAAGTGTTTGTTCTGTACATATTATAAAGTTAAAGACTGATTAATCTTAGTGCAGAACAGGGCTTTTTTCAATGCATTATTGCATCAACAGAGAACTCACTCTTTGTTTTAATTCATCGGACAAGTTTACTCCGAAAGGAAGTTTCAACTTTCGATTGCCGGCCTCCAAAAACAATTCAACCGGAGTTTGTCCTTGGTGCCTCATGAGAAGATTTTTTAAATTTTTCATCATTTCTTGATCGGCGGATCTTGGTATTTTTAAAGTAAAAATAGTGGACGCAGGCTCCTCTGCGGGTTTATGTTCAACCAAAATATCATCCAAAAGCCTTATTACGATGTCCGACCTATCATCAACTTCGAAAAATCTTTCATCTTTCGCATTTTTCATCATATTTTCGACTGAAAGCGGCTTAACGGTGTCGCACATGATTTGATAAATACCTCTGCGGTGATCTAGTTTACCAGTGATTCCAACAATAGAGTCTTCCAAAAGAGCGTCTCCATATTTAGTAAAAGTTTTTGGAAACATAATGCAGTTTACTTTTCCACTCGGGTCTTCAATCATAAAAGTAGCCATATATCCACCGGTTTTAGTCAACATCCTCCTGAGTCCGGAAATCAACCCCAAGACCTTGAGAGGTTTTCCCAATGACTTATTACTCAAATTTCCTATCAAATTAGCTTTTCTGGAAATGTATTTCTTTAAGCCTCTTAGCGGATGTCCCGAGACATACATTCCGATAAATTCTTTTTCCCATTTGAGTCTTTGCATTTGGGTGGATTTTGGAACATCTCGCATTTTAAATCCGCAATCTTCACTACCTGACTCATCCATCATTCCAAAAATATTTGTTTGTCCGTTAGTTGCAGAGTCTTGACATTGCTTAGCATGTTTGGATATTTCGTCATGATTTTCAGCTATCTGATTTCGATCACCAAATTCATCAAAAGCCCCGCTGTAAGCAAGAGCTTGAATAGTTTTCTTATTAACTATTTTTTGAGGGACAAGTGTAGCAAAATCTTCGAGTGATTTAAACTTTCCAACCTTATTTCTAACTTCAATAAGCTCCTTGATTGGACCTTCCCCGACGCCTTTTACAGCCATTAACCCAAAACGAATCGTATTATCATTAACTACAGTAAATTGTCCAAAGGATTCATTAACGGAAGGAGGCAAGACGTCTATTCCTTTTTCCAAACATTCTTGAATTTCCAAGACGACCCTTTCAGTATTTCCAGAATCGCTACACAAAAGAGCAGTCATAAACTCGGTAGGGAAGTGGGCTTTCAAATAAGCAGTCTGATAGGCGATCATCCCATAACACACCGCATGCGCTTTATTGAAACCATATCCAGCAAAAGGCTCTACAACTTTATCAAAAACTTCTTTTGCAAAAGATTCTTTATGACCTTTTTTTATAGCTCCGGAAATGAATTTTTCTCTTTGTTCAGCAAGCAAACTAGCTATTTTTTTACCAACGGCTTTTCTCAATAAATCAGCTTCTCCGAGGGAAAATCCTGCGAAATCCCTGGCCAGTTGGAGAATCTGCTCTTGATAAACGGCAACACCATAAGTGTTTTCCAGAATAGATTTAAAAGAATCATCTAAATATTCAACATCCTTCGGATTTTTTTTACCGGCTATATAAGTCGGGATCCAATCCATAGGACCAGGTCTGTACAAAGCCCCCATTGCAACGATATCTTCAAATTTTGTCGGACTTAAATCTTTTAAATAACGCCTCATCCCAGGCGATTCAAATTGGAAAACTCCAGTAGTATCTCCTTCTTGGAATAATTTGAATGCAGCCTCGTCGTCCAAAGGAATTTTTTCTATTTCAATATCTATTTTTTTAGTCCTTTTAACGATTTTACAAGTTTTTTCTATGACGGTGAGGTTCTTCAATCCTAGAAAATCCATTTTCAAAAGCCCAAGTTCTTCAATCGGCTTCATAGAATATTGAGTGACGATTTCATTATTATCTCCTCGAGCTCCATATTGGAGAGCAGTATATTCTTCAAGAGGCTTTTCGGATATAACGACCGCGCAAGCATGAGTTCCTGCATGGCGAACAGTTCTCTCAAGCTTCATAGCGTAATCGAGCAAAACTCTCGCTCTTTCATTTTTTTCGTATGCCTGTTTCAATTCCGGATCTTCTTTTACGGAAACTTTTAAAGGAATATGTTTTCCTTGAACGGGCGGCGGCACGATTTTCGCGAGCTGATCAACTTCCTGATACGGATAACCCAAAGCGCGCCCAGTATCACGTACCGCCGCCCTCGGTGCCATCGTCCCAAAAGTAATTATTTGCGCAACATTTTGCCGTCCATACTTTTCTATAACATACCGCAAAACTTCATCCCTTCGATGATCTGCGAAATCAATATCGATATCGGGCATACTCACTCTTTCTGGATTCAAAAATCGTTCAAAGAAAAGCCCGTAATGAATCGGATCCAAGTCCGTAATCCCCAGCGACCAAGCCAAAATAGACCCAGCCGCAGAGCCTCTTCCGGGCCCTACCGCTATTTTCTGCGACTTCGCATAATTCACAAAATCCGCAACAATCAAAAAGTAAGTGTCAAAACCCATCTTATTTACAGTAGAAAGCTCAAAGTCCAATCTATCCATATATCCATCAGGCACAGAACTTCCCTCAAATCTTTTTTCCAAGCCCTCCACGCAAATCTCTCTCAAAAATTCATCAGCCGGTTCATTATTCGGAGTAGAAAAAGATGGAATCAAATTTTTCCCAAGATCAAATTCCACATTGCACATATCCGCAATCATCAAGGTATTCTCTATGACTCCAGGAAACTCTTCTTCCATAATTTTCATTTCTTTCACATCTCTAATAGAAAAATCTCCGGTATATCTCATGCGATTTTCATCCCCAACCGTAGTCTGCGTTTGAATACAAATCATAATATCGTGAACATCTTTATCTTCCGGGCGGGGATAGTGAGAATCATTCGTCAAAACCATCCTTAAGTCATATTTTTTTGCTAATTCCTTTATTTTAGCATTCACAATTTGCTGATTTTCAATCAAAGGATGATCCTGAATTTCCAAAAAATAATTTTCCTTCCCAAGAATTTCAAGATTTCTCTCTATAACTTCCTTTATGGCATCTTCATTTCCAGAAAGAATCATTCTGGGAAGCTCTCCCATCAAACATCCGCTCAAAACAATCAACCCTTCACCGTGGGCCTTTAGCAAGCCCTTATCAATTCGAGGCTTATAATAAAATCCTTCAAGATTGCCCTTTGTCACAAGAGTTAATAAATTCTGATAACCTTTATTGTTTTTAGCCAAAGTTGTCATGTGATACGGCTTATTATCAACTTGAGCCTCTTTATCGAATCTCGTTCGAGGAGCCATATAAAGCTCACATCCCAAAATTGGCTTGATGTTATTTTCCTTCGCCGCATGATGAAATTCTATCAATCCATGAACAACGCCATGATCCGTCAAAGCAATCGCGGGATAACCCAACTCCTTCGCACGCAAAACAATATCTTTCGGACTACCAAACCCATCCAGCAAACTATAATGAGAATGAGTATGTAGATTTACAAAAGACATAATTTTTTATACGAAATTAGACATCATATGAACATGGACATGAAAAACTTCTTGTCCACCATCTTTCCCCACATTTATCTGAAGCTGATAGCCAGGCAATCCCAACTCAATCCCCATTTTTTTTGCACAAGCGATCAAGTGTCCGATAATTTTATCATCTCCGTCTTCCATATCCATGACGGTCGGAATATGCTTTTTTGGAACAATCAAAAGATGAGTGTCGAATTTCGGATTAATATCTTTAAAAACAATGCAAAGATCATCCTCATATAAAAATTCTGACGGGATTTCCTTCTCTATTATCTTGCAAAATACACAATCACTCATGACAAAAAGTTAAAAATAACCAACGCGGCAGCATTTTAATTCATTTAAAAAAACTAATCAATCCAGTTTACTTTTTGCGCTTCAAATCAAGCTTATAAACCGCTCGTCCAACACGAACGAATTGAGGATTCTTTTGTAAATTCAAAGAAATCGTGCCCTTTTTGACATGTCTTTGCTTCAAAACTCCATCAATGATTTCCTGTTTAGTCATAGGACTTTTACTCTTCAAAAGATTCGCGATGATATCGGAAACAGTTCCTTTTTCATATCCGAACTCCTTCAAAGCATAGAGTCCTCTTCCAACCAAAACAAACTGATCATATCTGATAAGCTCGTTATGAACGGCCTGAGTTGTAACGACCTTCTTGTCAAATCCAGATGCCGTTATCTTATTTGCGATTTCAACAAAGTGCAAAGGTTTTTTTTCATTCTTCAAAACTATATAAGCCTTATCTCTTATACTTCTAGGATTAATATGTCTCCAAGCCATCAAACCAAATTCACCTTTTAGCCTTTTGATTCTTTTATCGACTTCCAGAGAAGAAACAATCAAAGCATCGCTAAAATTTTTCAAAGCTTCATCCATCATTTGTCTTATCTGAACAACCAATTTTGCATCTTGCATAACATCACTTTTTTTCTTCAAAATCTTTATTCCAGAAGAAACGATAGAATTCACAAGTGCAATACTTAAAGCTTTAGACTTCCAGAAAGGGCTTATGAAATTCGTTTTTTCAAACTTTTCTATTGAAGCATTAATGCTCAAAGCTAGCTTAATAATATGGGAATCGACTTCATTAGCAGAATCAATTTCATTCAAAATCGCAATCACGAGCTTCCTTTCCAAAATCACTCCTCCGTTTTCAGTGATAACCCTATCCGCAATTTCATTGATGGAATTCAAACGAGTAGTTTGAACAGTTCTTTTTAGCTTACTTAGAGCGATTTTTTCTATTTGCCTTACACGCTCTCTAGTAACTGAAAATTGTTGTCCAATACTCTCAAGAGTTCTGCGAGGTTTGTTGTCCAAACTAAATCTCTGCACTATGACATCTTTTTCCTTGTTAGTTAGTATCAAAAATATATCCTCGATAATTTCACTTAGATTGAGTTTCGTTTGAGCGTTAGACATTATATAGTTAGTTAGTAATCAATGCGACCTTCAGAATATTCACTTATACAACTATTGTCAAGCCAGAAAATTGATTTTAATGCAATATTATTCTCTGGGAATTCTAAAAAGGGGCAAATGTACACCTTGAAATAATAATAGTCAAATGTTTGTTAAAGTCCAATACATCGAGGAGGATTCCGGTAGAAGTTTTTTGCGAGCTAATGATACAAAATTTTCATCGAAAAAGGAAAGAGGATTTTTGTATCCTAGAGATGCGTGAGGTCTGTGGAAATTG
>JAQVVS010000104.1 GCA_028698865.1 Candidatus Altimarinota bacterium
TTTCAAAGCGTTTAATGCGAGATTTATGGCTTCTTGGTGTGTTTTTACGGATGCGGAATTGGAAGTTTCTTTATTGTTTTTTTTAAAAATGAAAAGGCACGAAGATAGGGATATTCCATCGATGTGTCCGCTAAAAAGTTCTTTGAATTTGTTTTTTGTGTCGATAAAGCTGAATTTCAATGAAGAAGATCCAGAATTTATTACCAAAATTTTCATTATTTTTTAAATTATTTTGTAAACGGATCCTCCGACTTTTGGTCTGGAGATAACTTTTAGGCCTATGTCGTCGCCTGCTCGCGCGATTGCTACATCTTTTCTGTTTATTTGGATGGAGGAGATTTCTTGTTCAAAAAGTCCATTGTCCGTTTCAAAAAGGATTTGTTCTCCTGATCGAATTGAGCTGGTGAGTTGTACAACTGCTACATCTATTTTTTCGAAATATCCTTCGCATCGTCCGCAAATTTGCATTTCTCGAAATGACGATGCCGATGATGAATAATCTATTTTTTCTGTTTCATCTATCAAAGGTGATGGAAAAAGGTTTTCTGAAGGAAGTGTTGGTCTGAATAAATCGTTTATCGTTCTTTCTTCGATTTGCGGAGCGATTAGCGTTCTTTTTCTTTGAATTTTTCGAGCTTTTCTAAGTGATTTTATTCTCGGTGTTGCTGAAAGCTTTCTGGCTTTTGCCGAAATACTGCGTTTTCTTTGGAATGCGGGAATGTTTAGAACATTCATTTCATTACTCATTTTTTTGATTGTTAACCTTCATAACATTCACAAACCGTGAAGGCTGTTACATTTACAATGTCTTGATAGCTACAGCCTCGTGAAACTTTATTTATAGGTCTTTTTAGGCCTTGTAGGATTGGGCCTATGGCTTTTGCCTTTGCGAGTCTTTCCACTAATTTGTAGGCGATATTTGCGGCTTCCAGATCAGGAAAAATCAATACATTCGCTTCGCCTTTTACAGGAGAGTCTGGGCATTTTCTTTCTGCTACCTCTGGAACGATTGCGGCGTCCACTTGTAGTTCTCCGTCAACAATTAAATCGGGTTTTTCGTATTTTATCATTGCGACAGCTTCGCGAACTTTATCGATGAACGGATGTTTTGCGGATCCTTTTGTTGAGAATGAAAGCATTGCCACTTTTGGTTCGATTCCAAATCTTTTTGCTGTTTCGGCGGTGTCGGTGGCGATATCTACCAAGTCATGAGCGTTTGGGTCTATCGTTATTGCGGCATCGGCGAAAAGAATTACTCGTCTTTTGAAAACCATGAAGAAAATTCCGGAAATTTTGTGAAATTTTTCTTTTGTTTTTACGATTTCGAGAGCTGGGCGAATGGATTCTGCGGTTGGATGTTGTGTTCCCAAAACCATTCCGTCGGTGTCGTTGTCATCGAGGTGGATCATCATTGTTCCGAAATAATGGCTTTGTTTCATCACTTCTGAAGCTTGTCTTTCCGTTACTCCTTTGTGTTTTCTCAGTTCATAGTATGCTTTTGCGTATTTTTTTCTGAGAGGGGACTTCATTGGATCGATTATCATTACTTTTTCCCAATCGATTTTCAGTTTTAGTTTTTTTGCCAAATTTTTTATTTCTTCTTCGTTTCCGAGTAGAGTTATTTTTGCCATCTTTTTTTTCAAAATTTCTTCCGTGGCTTGCAACATCCTAGGTTCGTTGCCTTCCGGAAAAATTATGTGCTTTGGATTTTTTCGTGCCAAAGCTTCAACGCGGTTTATAAATTGCTTCATAAAAGTTGCTATAAGAATGAGATGTTTTAATTATAGCGGAAAGGCTGTTTTGTGCAATAAAATGCTTACCTTTTGAAGACTTTTTTGAGCATTTCGTTGTACATCATTTTCAGGATTATTTTGGTTATTCGAAAATATCCGATGGGAGAATGGTGAGTTTTTATTTGATTGTTTTTAATCGCTTTTATTATTTGAGAGATGTTTTTTTCGGCTTTCACATGCGTATATGCGAGGTCTAGGTTTTCCAATGAATGACAGTCGGAAGTTGCTAAAATCGGTTTGTTGTATTTTTTTGCGATTTTTATTGCGGGGGTGTTGTAGTTTTTTGATTTTGTGTAGCAAAAAGAATTTTCTATTGTGTCGAATATGTCGATATTTTCTATAAGGTGATTTTTTAGGCTAATTTTTCCGGGGAAAAATGGGTGTGGAGCCATTATCAGGCTTTCTGGGTGAGTTTTTTTGTATAAACGAAGGTCTTCGAACGTTTTAACTTTTTCTATTTCCGAATCTATGTTTATCGCGATGATGTGTTTTTTGTTTATTTCAAGCTCTATTCCGGGGATTAGAATTATTCCGTGGCGCTTTGCGTAGATTGAGAGGCTTTTTGTAAAAATCACTTTTTTATGACAAGTGATGCTCAAGACATCATATTTCAGCTGTTTTGCTCTTTTGATTAAGTCTTGCGCCGAATATGAATGACAGTGTTCGGGGTCCCCCGACACATGAATGTGAAATTGACATTTTAGCATGATGGGATTTCGGAAGAATTATTTTACTATATTCGAGACCGCTTCAGAGGCTTCTTTTAGTTTTTCCTTAGCTTCTTTCAGGTCATCGATGGTTTCATCCACTTTTGCTTTTGTGTCTTTTATTTCTTGGAGGGTTTCTTTCGCTTCATTTGTAGCTATTTGGTATGAATTTGAGACATAATTTCCGATTTTCTCCATTTCTCCGCGAGGGTTGCATCCAGTAAGGATAAATATGCCGACGACTCCTAGTATTAGAATTTTTTTCATTGTTTTTTGTTAGGAATTTGAGTAAAAACTTTTTTAAAATCTCCGTCGAAGCTGTTTAAGAAATTTTTTACATCCAAAAGATCGTTGTCTGAAATTGTTTTGTGAGTTCGTGGAAGTTGTTCCTTGATTTCAGGATTTATTGAGGAGATTACGACTGTGACCATTGTTGATACTTGGCATTTTGGACATCTCATTTCCATCATTCCTTCTATGTTTGTGGTGGCTATTACGCTGATGTCTTTATTTTTGTATGAACTTTTACACTGCGGGCATTTGCAGGTTTTTTTCAAGTGATCGATTGTGTTTTTCAGTTCATCGAAGTTCATAATTTTTCTATTGCTGTTTTAATTCTTTTTAATGATTCTTCTTTCCCGAGGACTACCGCTACTTCAAACGCTCCCGGTGAGAATTGAGATCCTGTAAGAGCGGCCCTCATAGGCCATAAAAGTTGGCCGTTTTTTATTCCATTTTTTTCAATAATTTCCATCAAAGAATCTTTTATAGTCTCTTCATCCCAGTTTTCAATTTTTTCCAAAGCTTTTTCAGCCTCCAATAGTGAACTTTTTGCCTGACTTAAGTCTACATCCATTTTTTCGTGAGTCAATAATTCTTTGCTGTAATTAGGTAGTTTGAAATAGAATTTGATGTTTTCTTCTATTGTTTTCGGATCTTTTAGGATTTTTTCTTCTACTGATAAAAGTGTTTTTAAGATTTTTTCTGGAG
>JAQVVS010000105.1 GCA_028698865.1 Candidatus Altimarinota bacterium
CAATCGAAAAACCGCTTGCAAATGCGATTTTAACACATTTTCTCGCCAAAATTTATCCACTCATTTTTTCATCTAAAACAAGCCTGAAATCTAGTTCGCTTTTTGTACAAAATTGGTCGTCAAGTCGACTTTCGGGATAGGCGAAAACGCTATGAGGAAACTATCACCGATGACATTTTCTACCAAAATCTACTTCTCTGCGCGCTCACTCCGCTGATCCAAAATTTACTCCATGCAATTATTTTCAATTTTTTCCTTTCCCAGTTTTTTCTCCATCTCTACAAACGGGAATTGTATTTTACCTATTTCAACCATTCCCTCCCTGATTCTTTTATACCCCGCCTTTTCATAAAAAGATTCCGGCCTAAAATAAGATTTTACATGAACTTTTGAGATGCCTAATCTTACAGCTTCTTTCTCAAGAGATTCAAGAAGTCTACTACCTACGCCTTTTCCATGAAATTGGGGATTCACATAAAGCCCCCTAATCTCAGCCGTTTCGACAATCAAAAGCCCCACCCCCAAAACCTCATCGGTCTCTTCAAAAACTAAAGAGTAGTGATTTGGATATTCTTTTTCACAATAATCAGGAGTATATTTTCCCAACAAAAACTCAACTTGCTCCTCATTCAACTCATCCATATTCTTATGGCACAAGTTAATAATCTTAGAGCATTGTGTGGAATCAGATATTTTAAATAAACGAATCATTGACCATTTGATTAAGCTGGCTACTCGAGTCTAGCACTCTTTTTAGACTAGCTGAGCACATTGTAGCATAACCTGAAAATGGAACAGTATAAAAAATGAGAAATCACCTTCTCCTCATATTGACTTCAGAAAATAGGCGTTGTTATTTTTTTAAAAATATGCTATTATGTATGTGTAAGTTCATTGAAAACAAAAATAAAAAAATCTTGAGGCGCAAGCGGTTATGAAAAACACTTCGTCGCCGGTTGCGCCTTAAGTTTTGAATGACATGAATAAGTCTGGTTGTAAACTTTCCCAAAGGTTTATGGTCACTGTTTACTCGCTTTAAACGGGCTCGGTGTTTAAAGAGAAGTGATGGACAGATTATAAATGGAGGTGACTCGATTTATAGGAAATTATTGCAGTGATGTTTTAATTTTTACTTTAATCTCTGTCTGCTACTGAAAATGCTATTCGAAACTTAAGGCTTTTTTTGTATCTGGATTTTTAAGAATACCTGCAGGGGATAGTAATGGCTGGCTACTAAATATCTAGTATCCTATACCCAATTTTCGGCAAAACATATCTACAATCCTTTTCTTAATATTTAATTCAGGATGCACAACATCAAGATTACAAAAACCCGGATTGAAGACGTTTATCTCGGAAAGATATTCCCTCCCATCCTTTCCAACCAATAAATCCAACGCAGCCAACCCAATACCATGAGCTTTAAGATAAGGCTTAAGGACGCTGGCAATTTCATAATCAGCTTTAGTTGGATCGCAAAATTTAGCTCCATTGTCTAAGCAAACGCAAACCCCAGTTTTAATATCCGGCAAACGAATATAAGACCCCAGGATATCTCCATCCAAAAGCACTACTCTTTTATCGCCCCTCTTTGACGCACTAATCAAATACTCAACTATCAACATGATGCCATCTGAAGAATCTTCTAAATACTTTTCAATAATCAATGTAAGATCTTCTTCAGATAACAATATCTCCTTCCTATTCTTATAGCTATAAAAATTACCCGAATTGTATCGGATATGCTTCACCCCTTTCCCTCCGGAACTATCGCTTTTTTTGATCATAGAATTCCCAATGGCCCTAATACATTTCAGAGTTTTTTTAATTGTAGTGGAATAAAATGTTTTTGGCGTTAACTTGGTAAAATTTTCAAGATAAGATTTTGTTCCCATTTTTAAAATTCCATCAGCGTGATTCACCGTAGGGATTTTTCTCTTGATAAGAGTTTCTAATAGATATTCATAAGATTTATCCATAGGTGGATCTTTTTTAAGAAAAATCAGATCAAAGTCATCTATTATCACCATCATTTTTTCCTTAGAAAGAATTTTCCTTGTTTTATAAGTAACAGGTCCATCAATTCGTTTTGCCGACACAAAACCATTACTAGAAAAATCGCAAGAATCAAAAACAAAAACTTCCAGATTAGACCTAGCTCTAGCTTCATTAACAAGCATAAAAAAAGTATCCTGTTCATCCAATTGCAAAAGACTGGTAACAATACCCAATCTTTTAGTAGCCACCTTATTGAAAGTCATTTTTTTTACGGTTTTTTAAACACCAACACATAAAGCCTACAGCATTTGCCCTTAAACTACAATAAAGCAATCAAGTTCCAATAAAAAAGAAAACCAAGAAGCAAACTCAAAAGCGATATCTTTATGGGCAAACGTCCCTCCTCCATAACGTCCAGCTTTCGATATAATGCCAATAGAATTTACCCCTTCAATCCAGCGCTTAGGGGTCATTACAAATGAATTTAATCCTGCTTGCGATTTAAGCCCGTCGAATTCGACGGGTTTAAATCTTGGATTGTTTTAGAGATTTCTTTGCCTCAGGCTTTTTCAAAAAGTTCTGCTTTGAGACAACAGTTCGTCCAAGCTCTTTTTCAAGTCCTTTCCGTGCAATGCCCGCTACTTTCCCGCCTCTATTCGCATCTTGTTTTAGCTTCATTACACCCTTAGAATTTTCCTGTCGGTGGATTTCAGTTGTTGATCTTTCCCCAAGCATATTGAAAATCAGCTCAAAATCATCCATGTGGTCACGTAGGTTCTCGCGTTTCAATCCCTTAAGTTTTTTGTATTCACTTGGCGTAAGTCCAAATGTAGCTTTTGAAATTTCCGCAGTTAAAATTTCATAATCTCTGTGATCTTTAGCTCCACGATTTTGCCACTCATCAGTGAGTTCTTCCCGAATAGTGATGCCACGCATCCGTTTTTCGATCCAATTATCGCTATAACCCTTGAGTTTGTATAAAGCTCGTGTGCGTTTGGTTGCCAACTCAGGGTTTTCTATTTCTTGCAACCGTTCATAGCCAACTTTTGCCAACCAGCGCTTAAATGGTTCAGCTTTTTGAGAAGGAATAGATTGAATAATGCGAAAAACCCCTTCCGTATTAGCACAATTAAGTTTTTGAGCCCCTCCTTTGGTCTCAATAGAAAGGGGGGTGGCAATTTGCCCCCACCCTCTAGATAATTCTTTGTCTCTACGACGCATATCTTTGATATAACCGTCTGGTTGCACAGAATCAGTCAAAATTCTAACAACATCTACAATCACAAACCACCATTCATTATTGAGAATAGTCTTACGAATTTTTTGCCCCTGAAAAATTGAAATTTTAGTTGAGTTCTTTTCCATAATCATAAAATACAACACAAATCTAAAATTTTCCTAAAATATTAAAAAAACTCATTGACACAAGAAAAGACTTGTGGCTTAGACCAAAAGCGCCCGAAATGAAACGGTTACAATGGCTGG
>JAQVVS010000106.1 GCA_028698865.1 Candidatus Altimarinota bacterium
TGCGACGCCTCACCGCTAAGCCTTTTTTTGCTGACTTTGCCAAAACGAGACTTGCTTGCCCCAAAACGTCCGACATCTTTTGCACTTTTTGCTCCTTGCCAGCTTCCTCGGCTAACACCGCTTCCTCCGCTAACATCACCGCTTCCTCCGCGAACATCACCGCTTCCTCCGCGAATATCGCCGCCTCGGCTAAATCGTGAATTTCCACCTTTTCTATGAGGGCGTCTCGGAGGCCTAGAGGGCTCTTGATTATTTGAAGAAGAAGATTGTTTACCGTCCATTTTTGAAGGGAATGGATGATCCTCGACGAGAGTGATTTCGCTCTTTGTTAATCTCATTATACTTCTCATGTGCTTTTTTTCTTCCCAATCACAGAAAGAAAAAGCCATTCCACTAAGTCCGGCTCTCCCAGTTCTACCTATTCGATGAATATAAGTTTCGGGAATATTTGGAATTTCAAAATTAATTACATTGTCCAGAGCCGAAATATCAATCCCTCTGGAAGCTACGTCTGTAGCCACAAGAACACGAGTTTTTTTAGCCTTAAAAGAATCCAGGGCTTTTTGTCTTGCTCCTTGTGATTTATTTCCATGAATAGCGTCTGAAGAAATTCCAGCATTTGCCAAAAATTTACTAACCCTATTTGCTCCACTTTTAGTGCGAGTAAAAACCAATGTTGAGTCTTTGGCTTTTGTTTGCAAAATATGAAGTAATAAGTCCGCTTTTTTTGATCTATCCACCAAATAAACTTCTTGCTTTATATTTAATGCGGTTGGAGATTCCGGAGAAACGGAAATTTTGATCGGATTTTTTAGAATTGTTTGAGCCAAAGTCATCACCTCTCCCTGCATAGTAGCAGAAAACATTAAGGACTGCCTTTGAGGAGAAATTTTGCCGATAATTTTTTTCACATCATAAATAAATCCCATATCAAGCATTCGGTCGGCTTCATCCAGAGTCAAAATACTTACATTTGAAAGATCTATAAATCTTTGGTTCATCAAATCAAGCAATCTTCCAGGAGTAGCCACGAGAATATCCACTCCTTGACTCAAGATTTTTACTTGAGAATATTGCTTCACTCCGCCATAAACAATAGTATGTTTTAAAGGCAAATGCTTTCCGTATGCGTGGAATTTTTGGCCGATTTGCACAGCCAATTCTCTCGTTGGAGTCAAAATCAAAGCTCTGATTTTTCTTCGGGTTTGATTAAAAGATTTTTGTTGATGCAAAAGTTGCAAAATAGGAATTGCAAAAGCGGCGGTTTTCCCTGTCCCAGTTTGAGCGCATCCAATCATGTCTCTGCCGCTTAGAATAGCGGGAATCGTTTGATGCTGTATTGGCGTTGGAGAAGTATATCCTCCTTGTTTTATCGCTTCCAAAATAGGGGCGATCAAATTTAATTTTTCGAAAGTCATAAAATAAATATAGTAATTTTTATTGGCGGGGATTCATGATTAATTACTTTTGGTATTGAAACTAAGCTGGAATATCGCCGTTTGAGCCACTACTTTATAATAAAAAAAGGAAAATGTCAAAGGGGAATTTTTTGCCTTAAAAAAAGCTTATTTTCTCCCAAACATCCTCTCCAGTTCGCTTAAAGTGAGTTTTATCATAGTGGGCCTGCCATGAGGGCAGGTGTAAGGCCTTTTCAGTTTTTCCATTTGCATAATCAAAGCCTGCATTTCAGGGAGAGTAAGTTTTTGACCAAATTTTATTGCACTTCGGCAAGCCATATAATTTATTACCGCTTCGGTATTTCCTTGAAATTTTGTAGGATTTTTTTCATTCACAATATCATCCAAAACTCCCTTAATCACTTCATCGATATCTTCTTTGGAAAGAAAACTTGGCACCGCATTTATGATAAAAGTTCTCCCTCCAAAAGGCTTAATATCAAATCCAAGCACAGTAAAAATCCCGATATTTTCTTCAATCAGACGCGCTTCCTGATCGTTAAATTCCATTTGCGCAGGCACAAGCAAAGGCTGAATGGATTTATTTTCATTTTGAAACTGGTCCATCAATTCTTCATAACGAACTCTCTCGTGCGCCGCATGCTGATCTATCAAAACGAGCCCTTCATTACTTTCCGCAACGATATATGAATTGGAAATTTGACTGATTGATTTTAGAGAAGGGGCTCCATCGGGGGACGAATTTTGCAAAGGTTGAGAATCCCTTTCTTGCAAGAAATTTTTAGTAAAAGAAAGAGCTTCTTGGGCTGTTGATTGTGAATTTTTTGGAATGGAATAATGTTGTGAATAATTTTGAGAAGGGTCACGAGTGATATTTTTTGGAAAACTGTCAGTCATATATCTCTGCGATTCTGTAAATGCCAATGGAGTTAAATCGGTCTTCTCTAAAGCCGCTTTTGTAGCATTATACATAGTGCGAATCAAGGCTTGTTGGTCAACAAAACGCACTTCCAATTTTCGCGGATGAACATTCACGTCAACGAGGGAAGGATCGATATTTATATTAATAATGAAAACAGGTTTTTTATTCTCCATCAACATCGAATGGAAAGCTTCGCGGATAGTATTTGCTAACAAGAAATGCTGAATCGGTCTTTTGTTCACAAAGAAATATTGATGTTGCGAAGTCGACCTAGAAAGAAGAGGTTTGCCGATAAACCCGTCAAATTGAAATTCACTTCCTCCATAAAAAATAGGGAGCATTGCGTCGCTTGTTGCTTTTCCAAAAATATCAGCAACTCTTGAAATCAAATCAGTCGATTTTGCCAAATCAAAAATGACTTTATCATTATGAATAAGCTTAAAAGAAATCTCTGGATGAGCAAGGGCAATAGTGTTTAAAAGGGCTGTGGCATGACCTATTTCCGTGCTGTCTTGTTTTAAATATTTCTGTCTGGCAGGAGTGTTGAAAAATAAACTTCGTACTTCTACGCATGTCCCGATATTCATTCCAACTTCACTCATTTTTATAATTTCTCCACCATCGGAGTTTATTTCAGTTCCCGCTAAATCATCTTTTGTTTTACTACGAATTGTAAATTGTGAAACAGAAGAAATACTTGGAACGGCCTCACCTCTAAATCCCATCGTATGAATATTCCAAAGGTCTTTTTCTTCTGAAAGCTTGCTGGTGGCATGACGTTTTAGGGCTAACTCTAGGTCTTCTTTGGACATGCCAAAGCCATTGTCGGTAACTTTTATCAAAGTTTTCCCCGCATCTTTTATTTCAATAACAATATCTGTACTTCCAGCATCAATGCTGTTTTCTACGAGTTCCTTTACCACACTCGCAGGCCTCTCAATCACTTCTCCGGCCGCGATCTGATTAACTAAGTTGTCTGGAAGGACTTTTATAATCGACATAATACTTCGATGATTACTGGACTCGAAGTATATAGTTTAGAAACTAAGGTGACAAGTGGTGCTAAGAATTTAGGGTGGAAAATTTCGAGCTTCACGCGTCATGGTCTGAAATTTGGGTCTCAGACTGGTGACCGCTACG
>JAQVVS010000017.1 GCA_028698865.1 Candidatus Altimarinota bacterium
CAGTGTAAAACCCCCATTCGGGGATTTATCCCCGGACTGGGATGAACCTTTTTGTAATTTTATTTTATTTTTCATAATAATTTTATAAAGCACCTCCTTTCCAATCGGTCAAAATCATCTCGAGGACAACTTCTCCCTTGTCAAAAGAAACAGTAGATGTCACGAGCATGGCTTTTTCGTCTTTGCAAAGCTCTTCTGTTTCTGGGGAATTATTCTCGGTAGAATTTTCAGCACCTCCTTCCGAATTTGTTGAACAATAATCAGGCTTTGAAATTTCTATTTTTCTTTTGAAACCGGTATCGATTTTGTCATTATGACAGCTCGTTGAAAAATACTGATTTCCACCTTCCGAACCGCACAAAAAAATCGTATCATTATCAAAGTCTTCAATCTCCAAAACTTTTTCCGAATCAAGCCCAATCACAAATTCTCCTTCAGAAATCCCCTTCTCCCAATCACGATTATTCATCCAATTCGTATCGCGAATATTTCGCACGGCCTCCAGCCCTTCCTGCGCCAGATAATAAGCCTGCAGAGATTTCGTAATATGCCTGTTTGATTGAATAAGCCCGATAAGCAAACTCGTCGCCGTCACAATCGCAATCGTCAAAATAGTCAGCCCAATCATTGTCTCAATCAATGTAAATCCCTTTTTTCTCCCGATTTTATTTTTATTTTTTTTCATCATATTTTTTTACGGCTTTTCCGCTTGCAGAATCTATCTCTACAATTCTTGAATAGTTATCGTCATTTCCATAAACGATTTTTATCAAAATTTTTCCGCTAAAATTTCCCCCCGCCCCCGCCACTTCCAAAATTTCCAAATCTCCATTTGGCGGAGCAAATCTAAAAACAATGTTATCTCCAGTAAAATCCGTCTCCACGCCACCATCAGCCCCTTTCATCGTTATCTCAGAAACGCTCACCATCGAATCCATTTCAAAAATCCCAGCCTCTTCATCCTCATTCGCGCACCCTTCATACTGCCATCTAGCATCTTTCCACACTTTTTTATTCGTAAATTTATAAGAAACCGCACCAATTTCATATCCGCTTTCACCCCCCTTTGAAATCTCCAGCCCATAGCACCTCAAAAATTCAGCCCCGTCCTCATCCACTCCACCCTTCGTTCCATGAATCGCCTTCTCCTTCATCTCATCAATCTGCGCAATCAACGCATCCGCGCTCAAATCAATCAGTGACGCCTTTCGAAAAGACGTATATCCACTCACCGCAAGCACCGACAAAATCGCCACAATCGAAATCACCACAAGCATTTCCACCAGAGTAAAACCTTTTTTTAAAAGTGAAAATCTCTTCATAATTTCAAATTATTGTAAAGTTGCGATGCTGTTCAAATTGAATATCGGAGCCATAATGGCAATAGCAAGCAAAGCCACAAAAAGCCCCACAACCTAAATCATAATAGGTTCAAAAAGCGAAGTGATTTTCCTCAAAGTATTATCAACTTCTCTCTCGTATTGAGTCGATATTTTTTCCGAAACTTTAGCCAATTGAGCGGAAGCCTCTCCCACTTTCATCATTTCCACGACTTCATGAGGAAACAAAAACTCAGTATTTGCCATCGCTCCGGAAATTTTAGCACCGGTTTTAACTGTATTGATAATTTCCTGAGCCTTCAATTTATAAATTCTGTTTGAAATAGCATTCCCACTCACTTTCAAAACTTTTATCACAGGAATCCCCGCCTCGATCAAAAGTCCCAGCAAAGAAACAAATCTCAAAACATAAATTTTTCTGAGCAATTTTCCAATCAAAGGAATTTTCAATTTCATATAATCCCACTTCACAGCTCCATAATCCGTCCCCGTATAAACTCTAAAAAATCCATACGCTCCGGCCAAAGCCGCCAAAATCAACCACCAATATTCCGTAAATCCAACTTGAACAGAACGGAGAACTCTAGTCGCCAAAGGCAAACTTTTTTCATCCATTCCACCTTCCATTAGCAAAGAAAGCAAATTCGGCAAAACCCAAACCAACATTCCAACAGTCACCAAAATCAAAACCAAAAGCACCGCAATCGGATAAATCGACGCGCTCCAAAGCTTCATATTCAATTCATGCTGTTTATCCAACTGTTTCGACAAATTAAAAAGAGTCACATCCATCCTTCCGGTCTCCTCTCCGGCTCTCACGATCCCAATTTCCGCCTCAGTAAAAATATCCGAAAACCTACTCATCGCATCCGCCAAAGACGCACCGGTTTCACAATTATAAGCCACCGTATTCAAAACTCTCTTTAGTTTTCTGTTTTCCGAATATCCCGCCAAAGTTTTTATCGAATGAATAACAGGCACTCCGGAATTTACCATCACGGCAAGCATATGAAAAAAATACGACTTATCTCGCAAAGAAATTTTCGAATTATTTATCAAAAAATCATCTATTCTTTCAAAAAAATCACGATCGCCCGTGTCGGAAACTCCGTATATCGTATCGTCAACTTCTCGAACTTTCATGCTTTTTATTTCATTCAAAATATCGTCCCCAATTCCCGCGTCCTTAATAAAATAATCAGCCGAATCGACTTTTGAACCATCAGGCTCAGCTCCTCCCAAATTTATTTTATTTTGCAAATCCATATTTAAATATTTTTTAAACTATTCTTGATAAAAAGTTTCCATCGCCAAAGAAAAAACCGCTCTCTTGAACCCGATAACATCCGTATCAATCAACTGAACACTGATGGAATTCACCTTGAACATCCTTTTGTTTTGCTCCAAATCTCTCAAAAATTCGATCAAATCTTCATAAGTACCTTCAAATCCGGCACTCACCTGCAGAGATCCGATTTTTTGTTTATCCGTGGATCCTTTCCCAAATCCAATAGAAGTAAAATAAACATTGTTTTCTTCCGCCAACGCGACAAGATCTTCAATCGCTCCATCCTGCTTCAACCCGACAGGAATAGACCTCAGCATTTCCATCCTTTGAAGTTCGGAAGTAAGTCCATATTCTTGTTTCGCGCTATCCATGTCAGCAATTTTTTGCTTCATTTCATTCAACTCTTGAGTTTTCAAAGCTACATTCGCTTGCAAATCCCCCACTTGCCTTCCAACAGGTCTTGCAAAAAACACAAAAAGTCCAACCGCCACCAATATCAAAAAAACTCCTATCAAAGGCGTCAACCTTGATTTGGAATTTATCTTTATTTCGGAATTTTCATCATTTCTATCAAACATATTTTTATTATTAAAAAATTATTAAATTTATCTCACTCTAGGGATTTGAACACTGTCGGGATTTTCCACAACTTCTTTTTCTTCGCTCAAAGCCCCCAAAACATCCGCCTTTAAATACTTTGCAGTCAAAGAAAAGCTCAAAACCGTATATCCGTTTTTGTCCTCACCTATGCCTATAGATCCTACAAAAGGATTTTGAAAATTTGAACTCCTATCAAAAGAAGCAATCAGCTTCGCCACATCCAAAAAAGGATTTTCACTGCCGGCAATCGTCTTTAAACTAATGGAAATCTCGCCGTTTGTAGAACCGGAATAAGAAGAAACATTTACTATATCACTTCCATCATCCGTTTTCGGCAAAGTATTTCTCACATCTTTTATCACCGTAGACCATTCCATTCTGCTAGATTTCAAATGATCAACCGTTTGTTTCGCCGAAATAGCCTGCAAAACCCTTTCGTTTTCATACTTCAAAACGGTTTTCTGCCGTTCCGCCAAGGATTTATCCAATTGTTCAATCTCAATTTGGACAGCGGATTTTTGCCAAAATTTATAGCCGGCATAAATTCCAACCAATAAAAGAAACATTATTCCGACCAAAAGAACTGACGATGTTTTTTTCATATTTTTTGTTTTTATTTTTTTGCTTTTATTTCGTATAATTGTAGCATATTTAAAAGAAAATTTCAACATGCAGATTCGAAAAAATTTTATCGCCTTGAACGAATCGTTCATTTGCAAAAATTGCGGGCATAAAAATGAAAAACTCAAAGGAAGTTATAGAAACCATTGCCAAAAATGCCTTTATTCCCTACATGTCGATAAAGACCTCCCGGGAGACCGCCTTAGCGACTGCAAAGGGCTGATGACGCCGATTTCCATAAATCAAAACGGCAAAAAAGGATGGATCATCTCACACAAATGCAAAAAATGCAGTAAAATGATACCGAATTTATCAGCCGAAGACGACGATTTCGACACACTCATTCTTCTCACCCAAAAAACAAATGAATCCGCAAGAATTAAAAAAATTGGAAGATAAATTGCTGGAAAATTTAAAAAAATTTTTGCCGAAAGAGTCAAAAGTCATCTTGGGCGTATCGGGAGGACCAGACTCAATTTTCCTACTCCACATTCTCGATAAACTGAAAAACACTCATCCGATAAAAATCGTCATAGCTCATGTAAATCACCTTTTGCGAGGGAAAGAAAGCGACTTGGACGAAAAATTCGTAAAAAATTTGGCGAAAGAAAAAAATCACATAATACACCTTTTAAAAAAAGATATCGCAAAAATAAGTAAAACTCTAAAAAAAGGCCTCGAAGAAACAGGCAGAGAAATTCGTTATGAATTTTTTAAAGAATTGGCAAAAAAGCAAAAAGCAAATTTTCTTTTGACGGCACATCACGCCGACGACAATCTGGAAACGATTATTATGAATTTCGTGAGAGGCGCGGGATTAAATGGCCTTGCGGGAATGAAAGAAATTGAAAAATTGGACAAAAATCTTCATCTGATCCGCCCGCTTTTAGACATTTCAAAAGACCAAATTTTGAAATACTTAAAAGCAAATCGCATCACATACCGCACAGACAAAAGCAACAAAAACACAATTTATAAAAGAAACTACATTCGCCACAAAATCATTCCGTCCCTGAAAAAAATAAATCCAAACATTTCAAACACCATCGCAAAAAACACAAAACACATTCGGGAAATTTCAAAACTTTTGGAAGAAAAAACCATCACATTCATCGATAAAAATTCGCTCAACAAATCAAAGACAAAAATCAACACAAAATCCCTCAAATCACAGCCAAAAACCATTCAAAAAGAAATCATTCTCCATCTATACAAAAACCTCGCAGGCAACACAAAAAACATCGAAACCCCTCACATCGAAGAAGTCCTCAAAATAATCAACGGCAAGGAAGGAAACAAGAAAAAATCCCTAGGCAACTTTACTTTTTCAATCAAAAACAACATCCTCTCAATCACGAAGAACTCTTGAAAAAGTGCGCAAAAAAGTCCACTATAAAGATACTTTTTACAAAATAAATTTTTAAATATGCCAGCATTACCTCCATCCCCACGACGAAGTCCTTTTGTATACATAGTTATAATAGCGCTTTTGGCAGCATCATTCGTAATGATTTTCAAACCGAGCGAAGTCCAAAGCCAAGAAATCACCCTAAATCAATTCATATCCGATGTTCAGTCCGGCACCATCAAAAAAATCAGCGTCGCCGACAACAGAATAAATTTGGAAATGATGGACGGCTCAAAACAATTCACTTACAAAGAACCAGGCGCACCAGTATATGAAATTCTAGAAAGAGCCGGCGTCCCGAACGGAATAATCTCAAAAATTCCAATAAATATAGAAAACACTGAAGGAAATAAATTTTGGACGGACATGCTGATAGGAATAATCCCGTTTTTACTAATAATAGCGTTCTTTGTTTTCATGATGAGATCAGCTCAATCCAGCAATAATCAAGCGATGTCATTCGGAAAAAGCAAAGCAAAGCTTTACGACAAAGAAAAACAAAAAACCACTTTCGATAATGTCGCGGGCATAGAAGAAGCAAAAGAAGAACTCGCGGAAATAGTGGATTTCTTGAAAGAGCCGCAAAAATACATCTCAATGGGCGCAAAAATCCCGAAAGGAGTGATGCTTTTCGGCCCTCCGGGAACAGGGAAAACATTGCTTGCACGAGCCATCGCGGGAGAAGCTGACGTGCCTTTTTTCAGCATTTCGGGATCAGAATTTGTGGAAATGTTTGTGGGGGTGGGCGCGTCACGCGTTCGAGACCTCTTTAATAAAGCGAAAAGAAATGCGCCTTGCATCGTTTTTATAGATGAAATTGATGCGGTGGGCCGCCATAGAGGTGCGGGAATGGGGGGAGGACACGACGAAAGAGAACAAACTCTAAACCAAATTTTGACGGAAATGGATGGCTTTGAAACGGGCACAAATGTAATTGTAATCGCCGCAACAAACAGACCTGACATTCTCGATCCTGCGCTACTTCGCCCGGGCAGATTTGATAGAAGAGTAGTTGTGGATATGCCGGATTTAAAAGCCAGAGAAGAAATTTTGAAAGTTCATGGGAGAAATAAACCTCTTGTAAAAAACTTGGATCTTTCTATTATCGCAAAAATCACTCCGGGATTTACGGGAGCGGATATAGAAAACTTGATGAATGAAGCGGCAATTCTAGCCGCAAGAACCGGAAAGAAAAAAATCAGTCTTTATGAATTGGACAAATCAGTAGAAAAAGTAGCCATAGGTCCAGAGAAAAAATCCAGAGTTTTAAACAAAAAAGAAAAAAAAATAACAGCATATCACGAACTCGGACACGCATTGGTAGGCCATCTTTTACCAAATTGCGACCCAGTTCACAAAATCTCAATAATTTCACGAGGAATGGCCTTGGGAGTTACTTGGTTTTTGCCGGAAGAAGACAAACACTTGATTGCAAAAAGCAAATTTGAAGACGAAATCTGCGCACTTTTGGGAGGATACACTTGCGAAGAAATCTTCTTTGGAGAAATGACTACAGGAGCATCAAACGACTTGCAGAGAGCCAATAAAATGGCGAGAAACATGGTGACGAAATACGGTATGAGCGACTTGGGGCCAACAATTTTCGGAGAAAGCAACGAAGAAATTTTCCTAGGAAAAGATTTCGGCCATATAAAAAATTATTCCGAAGCAACAGCGTCAAAAATAGATGAACTCACCAAAGAACTCATAGACAAATGCCACAAGAGAACCGAAGAATTAATAACGAAAAACAAAGATTTGATCGAAAAAATGGCTGAGGACCTGATAAAAAAAGAGACCCTTTCAAAAGAAGAATTTGAAAATTATTTCCCAAATATAAAAGTACCATCTAAACCAAAAAAATAATGGACGGCACAAGTATAAAGATAAATCCGATTTCAAAAGATCAAATAAAAACGGATTCTCCAATCGAAAAAGAATACGGACAACTCTCGTTGGACATTTTTCATCTCGATAAAGAAATCGTTATCCTCGCTCCAATAGCCGGAGTAAAAGAAGACGACATCAGTATTTCCATAACGGATGATGTCTTGGTTATAAAAGGTATGCGCCAAAACCAATATGATATTCCCGAAGAAAATTACTACACAAAAGAATGTTTTTGGGGGAATTTTTCCAGATCGATAGTCCTTCCTCTCGAAGCCGACACCAGAAACATCAGCGCAAAATTCAAACAAAATGTATTGGAAATCCACATCCCAAAATCCGAAATAGAAGCCACAAAAGTAATTAAAATAAACGGCTGATGACAAAAATCACAAAAGCGATAATTCCAGTAGCGGGACTTGGAACAAGATTTTTCCCAGCAACAAAAGCAATTTCAAAAGAAATGCTCCCTATAGTCGATAAACCCTGCATCCAATATCTAGTCGAGGAAGCGGTGGCAAGCGGAATCACCGAAATAATTTTTGTAATAAGCAAAAATCAAACCGCGATAAAAAATCACTTCAGCACTCCCCTCTCTCTTTCAAAAATTCTAAAAGAACGAAATAAAAAAACCGAACTCGCCCTCCTCCAAAAAATCGATAAACTCGCAAAAATATCCTATATATACCAAAAAAAACCTCTCGGAGACGGACACGCGATTTTATGCGCCAAAAAACTAATAAAAAACGAACCGGTAGCGATTTTGTTCGGCGACGATATTTGGGACTACAAAACTCCCCCACTCTTACAATTGATAAAAAAATTCAATAAATTCTCTTCCCCAATAATAGCTCTCGAAAAAATCCCAAAAGAACTCACTCACAAATACGGAATCATCGCAAAAAAAGATAAAAATTCAAAACATTTCCATCAAATAAAAGATTTCATCGAAAAACCTTCTCCGAAAAAAGCCCCATCAAATCTCGCAATAACAGGAAAATATATCATCACTCCGAAACTCTTGGAGCACCTTTCACAGGCAAGATCAAACACAAAAGACGAAGAACTCAGGCTCATCGACGGCATGAAATCATTCATAAAAGAAAACCCGATTTATGGCTGTGAAATAGAAGGAATTCGCTTTGACACCGGAGACAAATTAGAATATCTGAAAGCGGTCACACACTTCACATTAAAAAACAAAATGTTAAGTCCTTCATTCAAAAAATACCTCAAGGGACTTGCTTTATAAGAAAATTTAGAGTAGAATAGGGAGATAAAAAAACAAAAATAAAAACAAATTTCATATGTCACATTTTACAGATGTTCATCCATTAATTGCGGAAGCTGACAAAAAGAAAAGTGAAGGAAAACACACAGAAGCAATTCGCATTTGCGAAAAAGTTCTTTTATCGGACTTGAATTGCAAAGAAGCTTATGAAGAAATCGGCGACAATTATTTGAGTCTGCGCCAATATGAAAAAGCTGAGAAAGCCTTGAAGCAAGCCATAAAAATCGATGAAACAAGCGCAAACGCAAACTATCTTTTGGGATTCGTTTATTCTTGCACAGGAGCTTGGGAAAAATCCGTAGAACTTTTGGAAAAAGCAGACACATTATTTCCAAATCATCCTGAAGTTTTGCGATGCTTGGGATGGAGCATGTATCATAACAGTGAAAGAAAAAGAGGAATTATTTTACTTGAAAGATCTTTATTTTTAGCACCGCACGATCCGTTGATTTTGAATGATCTCGGAGTTTGTTATTTAAATGAAAAAGATTTCGACCGTGCAGGAACTTTATTCAAAAAATCATTACAACTAGATCCGGGAAACCAAAAAGCGAAAGAATGCTTGAATGCCGTAAAGTTTTTTCAGAGAGAATTTGAAAAATTGCGGAATAAGAAATAGATATGTATAATTAAAAGGCCTTTTACATATCTTCTCTATGAACAAAAAATTTTTATACGTTCTCGCAGTCGTAATAATATCAATCATCGCAATCATCATCTTTAGCCTGCGAAGTTGCGAACCTCGCGTAAAAGAAATCCCCGTAAGCGAAGAAGTCCAAACTCAAGTCCGCATCGAAAGAAACGATTTTATAAACGCAAACATAGCTTTCACTTGCGAAATTTTAAAAGACACGAGTTTGATAAAAGAAAAAGAACGCTCCGAAATGAGAGTGAAAGAAGTTTTCAAAGAATACAATCTTCCTGTGGATGATAACGAATCCATGATTGAAGTATTGAAAAAATACGAAAACGATCCGGAAATCACAGAAATAATAAAAACGAATTCAAAACCCTGCGCCAAAGGAGAAGATCCAATTTTTGTAGATTAGTATGCAAAAAATACTCGAATGCGTGCCAAATTTCAGTGAAGGCAAAGACAAGAAAAAAATTGCCGAAATTTTAAAAAGCATTCGCAAAATAAAAGGCGTAAAAATTTTAGATTTCAGCAACGACATTGATCACAATCGAACAGTAATCACTTTTTTAGGCGAACCAAAATCGGTAATACAAGCCGCTTTTGAAGCAGCCAAAACAGCTTCACAAATAATAGACCTCACCAAACACAAAGGAATTCATCCCAGAATCGGCGCCACGGACGTCCTCCCCTTGATTCCTTTGAAAAATATCACAGGAAAAGAAGCTGTGAAATATTCGAAAGAACTCGGAGAAAAAATAGCTACAGAATTGAAAATCCCAATATATTTTTACGAAAAATCCGCAACCTCCAAGTCCAGGAAAAACCTCGCAAATGTGCGAAACATAGGCTACGAAAAGCTAAAAAAAGAAATCACTACAAACAAAAAAAGATTCCCTGACCTAGGACCAAAACGTCTCGGGAAAGCTGGAGCAATTGCCCTCGGAGTTAGGGATATCTTAATTGCCTTCAACATCAATCTAAAAACTCCCGACATAGAAATTGCAAAAAAAATTGCCACCAAAATTCGCGAAAAAACAGGAGGGCTGCCCTTCGTAAAAGCACTCGGGCTAAAACTCGCTCAAAAAAACATAGCTCAAGTCTCCATGAACCTCACAAATTACAAAAAAACGCCCCCTTTAAAAGTTTTCAAACTCATTGAAAAATTAGCCAAAAAACATTCCACCGAAATCCTCGAAAGCGAACTAATCGGCCTAATCCCAACCCCCGCCCTAAAAAACACTTCCGCAAAAGAACTCAAAATCAAAAACTTCTCATCAAAGAAAATCCTCAATTTCTAGCCCCCATTTCCCAATTTCCAATTGCAAACAACTCCCATTTTATGCATAATACTCCCTGCTCTTTAACAGGTTTGAATGATCGCTCGCCATGTGTACAAACACTTTGGTGAGAGGAAAGTCCGAGCACCGAGAGAAAAGTAGCGAGGAAACCGATCTGAAGCCGAAGTACCGATTCATCGGGACGAAGGCGAAAGTTTAGGTTGACCCTACTGAAAATAGTAGCCGCTAACAGCGTGCCGCTTCTGTCCAAAAATCAGAAGAAGGGAAAGTGCCACAGAGACAATACTAGTTTCGACCAAACATCGAGACAAAAGGTGAAAAGTCCGCCTCAGGCGGGACTCCCGAGTGGGAAACCACAAAGGAAAGTTGGTAAACCCTACTAGGTGCAAGGTGAGATGGAAAAATTTGTTCGCCCTCAATTGCTTTCAAATTTTCTCACCGCTAGATCCGGCTCTGCCGGGCAAGATAGATGATCATATTCGCCTCAGGCGAACACAAAACTCGGCTTATGATAACCTGTACAAAAGAGCAGTATTTAAAATAAATTATGAAACGGTTTGAAATATTCTTCGGCGTAATAAAAGCTCCAGTGGATTTCATTATGACTGTTCTGGCCTTTTTGGTTGCTTATAAACTTCGCTTGATCACAGAGCCAATCAAAGGCATCGCAAACCCGATCGACTACAACATTCTCCCAACCATAAACGAATACATGAATTTTAGTTTGATTGTAGCGGGAGCATTGGTTTTAATCTTCGCATTCGGAAAAATGTACACATTCCAAAGCACCACAAAATTTTCCAAAGAAATAAGCAAAGCGGCTCTCCTCTGGGCAATTTGGGCAATGGCGATGATCACATATTTTTTCTTTACCAGAACTTTTCCATTCTCCCGTCTAGCCATAATTTACAGCTGGGGACTTTCATTCATATTTATATTTATGGGAAAAGCTTTGGTCGGAATTTTGGAATCGATTTTTTTGCGAATGAATATCGGCAGACGAAATTTACTTTTCATCGGAAACAACAAGCTCACACACGAACTTTCTCAAAATCTTGAAAAAGAAATAGGCTATAAAATGATAGGAATTTTGGGAGAAAATTTAAAACAATCCGATAAAAACAACTCCCTGAAAATTATCGGCAAAATCGAAGAATTTGAAAAAATAATCAAAAAATACAAAATAGACGAAGTCATCCAAACAGCATCCCTAAGATCAGAAAAAGAAAACGCGGACATCTTGGAAATATGCGACTTAAATCACATAGCTTTCAGATTTGTTCCAGATGCAATCGAAATGCGTCGCACAAACATAGAAACTTCAACAATAGGCACCGTCCCCATAATCAGTCTAAATCCGACTCCGCTGGAAGGCTGGGGAAAAATATCAAAAAGAATAATGGATATCGTCGGAACATCATTGGCTATAATAATTTTTTCTCCGGTAATGTTGATAACGGCCATAGCAATAAAAGTAGATTCAAAAGGCCCAATCCTTTTCACCAAACTCGATAACGGAAGCCCTGTGAAAAGAGTGGGACAATTCGGCGGCCTTATCCCCTTCTACAAATTTCGATCAATGTATCCAAACACGGACACTCTGAGATACACACAACTCGCAAAAAACAACATTCGCACGGACGGACCTCTCGTAAAAATCGAAAACGATCCTCGCATCACAAAAGTCGGAAAATTCATAAGAAAATTTTCAATAGATGAACTTCCTCAACTTTTCCAAGTAATAAAAGGCGATTTAAGCCTCGTCGGCCCACGCCCTCATCTCCCCGAAGAAGTGGAAAAATATCAAAGAAAACACAAATTTTCCCTCACGATAAAACCCGGAATTACAGGCATTTCACAAGTAAGCGGCAGGTCAAACCTTACTTTCGACGAAGAAATGAAACTCGATCGCTACTACATAGAAAACTGGTCCATCTGGCTGGATTTATTGATAATCCTAAAAACCTTCGTAGTGATTTTCAAAGGCTATAAAGAATAATTAAGTCATTCTTCTTTCGCCAATCTTCCTCCTCTCTCTTCTCACAGAAGCAATTCTATTTCTACATTGAGCGTGCCGACCACCAACTTTAGGAAACAAAGCATCTCTCTTTCTTTCCATATCCGCTACAAACTTACTAAATTTTTGAATTCTTTTTTGAATGCCACCTTTAATCCCATGAATTTTTTCAACAGCAGTTCTTTCACTAGAAGCAACCAACCCCAGTACATGAACACGAAGAGTGGAGAAAAAACCTATTGGAAAAGAATCAAAAATTTCTTTGTCCATCAAATAAGTCCTCCCTCTAACAGAAAGCAAAACAGCATCTTTATCCGCATGACCTAAACCGGATTTATTTTCAATGGAAACATCTTCCACTCCTTCAGAAACAGCAACTCCATCATTGCCAACCGAACCCTCTTTCAACCCCAATCCATAACCAGAATCACTCAACTCCCCTTCCGAACCAGCCTCCTCAAAACCCCGTGATATTTCCACACAAAACCTGCTAAGAAAATCACATGCTTTAGAAGGATCTTCCCCTCCTCCATGAAGCATATCCTCAAAACGAGAGGCATCTGCAACCTCATCAGTTGACCGATCAAATTCAATTTTATTATCTAAAGACATATTTAAAAAATTATTTTTAATAATTCGGAAAACAATTATATAAGCTTCGCCCCTATTGTCAATCCCAGATATTCTCGAAAAAAGCATTAAGTGTTAAAATACTCCAGCAAAATCAGAAGAAAAATTTATAAAAAAACATGATTCGAAACCTCATAAACAAAATGCTCGGCGATCCGAATGAAAAAGCTCTAAAGAAAATCATCCCGCTAATCGCAAAAATCAACGAAATAGAACAAAAATACCAAGAAGAGATAGTAAATCAGCAATCCGTACTCGCAAAAACGGAAGAATTTAAAACACGCATCAAAAACGGAGAATCGGTGGAAGATTTACTTCCAGAGGCCTTCGCGCTGGTAAAAACAGCATGCCGACATTTGTGCGGGAAAAAATGGCAAGTCAGAAACAGTGAAATAACTTGGGAAATGATCCCATACGATGTCCAATTGATAGGAGGAATAGTTCTTCATCAAGGAAATATCGCGGAAATGAAAACAGGGGAAGGAAAAACTCTCGTTTGTACAATGCCGGTATATCTAAACGCGCTCACCGGAAAAGGAGTTTTTGTGGTGACGGTAAATGATTATTTGGCTCATCGTGATGCGGAATGGATGGGCGGATTATACAATTATTTGGGACTTTCTGTCGGAGTTACAGTTCACGGAATGAATCACGAAGAAAAGAAAATTGCTTATAACAGCGACATCACTTACGGCACAAACAACGAATTCGGATTTGACTATCTTCGTGACAACATGGAAACGAATCTCGAAAACATCGTTCAAAGAAATCTACACTACGCAATCGTGGATGAAGTTGACTCCATTTTGATTGATGAAGCACGAACACCATTGATAATTTCCGCTCCAGCCGAACAATCCACTGAAAAATACCGCCAATATTC
>JAQVVS010000018.1 GCA_028698865.1 Candidatus Altimarinota bacterium
GAGCCCTCACTTCACACATCCGGCTCTTCCGCTATACATCCGACAAATTTATCAAAACTTCCAACCGATTCTCCAGCAAGAAGCATCTCATTCCTAAAAATTAGACATAAAATCCAGATTCCCACAAACAAAATTTTCAATTTAAGTTTTCGCATACAAAAGACCATATCATCATTTCTTAAAATTTTTCTAAATTTTTTATAAATTGATTTAACCTCAAAAAATCGCTAATATATAACCCACAAACCCAATTTTTATATGAAAAATTTTATATCGAAAATTCTGATAATCCTTTCCATTTCAATCCTTCTTCCAGCAATAACGGTTTCAGCAAAAACAAATTCAAACTCTACTGCTTTTTTCGAAAACATAACTCTCTACGAATCTTTACCAAAAACTTTTTACAAAAACGAAGTGTATTTAGTGGAAGGAACAACGGATTTTAAAAAAAATGACACCATAAGCGTGGTTTTAGAACCAAAAAATCAAGAATCAAAAGGAACCATCACATTCACTTCAAAAATCACGGATAAAAAATTCAGCATTCCAGTATTTTTCTCAGAACAAGGAGAGTTCCACATGGGAATCGTATTAGGAGATGACGGAAGCAGTAGGGCCGCAACAATAAAAGTGTCCTCCATAATCCCATTGGCTTCAGTAACGGAAACTCCCCCTGAAATAAGTACCCCAAAAATAGATTACACAAACAATCAAACCACTGTAGAAATAAGCACCTCAACCCCCTCTTTCAAAAAAATCACATTCGTTCAACAAAGAGAAAGAGTTGTTTATTTATCACGCCAAAACACAAATTCAATCCCAATAAATTACTCGGATTTCAAGAATTTCAGAGAAGGAAAAATTTATTTTTATGCGGAAGCCGCACAAATGGCAGATTCACAAAACACGATTTCACTAAGTTCCCCATACGCAAAAACTCGCTTCCAATCCTTCAACGGAACTACTCACACTTTTTCCGAAATTCGCACACAAGACATCACCGCAAATCCCCCCTCAAAATTAAATAAAATAGGCCCGATTTCTTTTTCGGGAATCGTAAAAACAGACACCGCCTTTAAAGCCGACATCATAAAACCAGACGGATTCACGGAAACGATAGATTTAAAAACCAGAAGCAAAACGGATAAATACGGCTCAAAATCAATAATAAAAGAAGGAAGCAATTACGAATTCACATACACTCCAGCCACAGAAGGCCGATATATCCTTGAAATAAGTAATAAAGAAGGACTCCCAATAGTAAATCACACAACTTACGTAGGATCCGCCATCCCCATAATCCCGGACTTTTTCGATCTAAACAAAAGAAAATTGTCAAAATCATCAATTTCAAATGTGGAAATATTGCGAAGGTCTCTACTAAACGAAATAAACAAATCCAGAATTTCACACGGACTTACGAAAGTACAAATGGATTCTGAATTAAACGACTTAGCTCAATCTCATTCCGAAGACATGGCTAAAAACAGATATTTCTCACACAACAACTTGAAAAACCAATCTCCCGAAGGCCGCCGAATAGCGGCCGGAATAAAAACTCCGGTTGCTGAAAACATCGCAAAAGATGTTTCAATAAAATTCGCCCACGAAGGACTGATGCGTAGCGCCACCCACAGAGGCAATATTTTGGAAAAAGATTGGACAAGAGTCGGATTGGGAATAACAAAAAAAAATGGATATTTCTATGTGACTCAAGAATTTTCCACTTCACCTTTGACAACCGAGGACTTGGAAGCAAACAAAAACGAAATTTTAAACCAGATCAACTCCCTCCGAAAAAGTAAAAAACTTAAGGAGCTGAAATATAGTCCATCCCTGGAATTGGCAACAAAAAAATTAAATCAAGATTCCATAAACAACGGAGCAACTCTCACCACCTCATCCCTTTCAAAAGTATTGGATGAATTCGGAATAGACGGAAACACTTTAGCCATAGGAAGAAATTATATTTCGTGGAACCCGATTTTACAATCTATCCTCGACTCAGAATCAAAAATTACCGAATCAAAATGGAAAACCATAGGAATAGATATACAATTAGACGAAGCAGGCAACATAAACATGCTCATAATCATAAACAGAGCTTGAAATAAGAAAAAAAATCTTTAAAATTCACTAGACTCTTAGACTTTTCATCCAAAATCCACAAACTGGAAAATGAACTTCAAATCAAGCAAAATTCGCACAGAAAACAATAAAAAAGTTTTCGGAAAAACAAAGGGAATCAGCATCAGCATTTCACTTTTGATTTCTTTATCAATAATTATTTTTCTATCAATCGGAATCGTAAAAGCAGTGAAAAACATAAACTTCTCGGGAGTTCTTTCACTCGCGGGAGCTGACTTGAAAACGGACGGATACGGACACTCAAACTTCCTGATCCTTGGAATAGGAGGAGGAGCACATGAAGGAGCTGACCTAACCGACTCGATTATAGTAGCAAGCTTGGATCCGGAAACAAAAAATTTAAGCATGCTCTCAATCCCCAGAGACATATATGTAAAAGATTCAACTATCGGAAACTCCAGAATAAACGAAGTTTACCTCAGAGCAAAAAACTATTTTGGAAGCTCTACAAAAGGAGTCAAATACATGAAAGAAAAAACCGAAGAAATAGTTGGAATTCCTATTCACTATTGGGTGAAAATCGATTTCAAAGGATTTAAAGAAATGATAGATGCTCTCGGCGGAATAGATATATATGTAAAAGAAGATTTAAACGATCCATATTATCCAAAAGACGGCACGTTCGAATATGCTCCTTTGTTAATACAAAAAGGAAATCACAAAATGGACGGGGAATTGGCTCTGAAATATGCCAGAAGCCGAAAAACAACCTCAGATTTCGATAGAGCACGCCGACAACAAGAAATAATTTACGCAACAAAACAAAAGGCTCTATCCACAAACACTCTTGCAGACAAAGAAAAAATCGAAAATATTCTAGATATTCTCAAATCAAATATCGAAACGAATATAACAATAAAAGAAGTCCTGACTCTCGGAAGCATGGCAAGCGAAATAACGGAAGACAAAATACTTCATAGATTAATTCACGACGACCCCGCCCTTTGCGGAGGGCTTTTGTACGCTCCGGAAAGAGAATCTTACGACGGAATGTTCGTCTTTATAGCAGCCGGAGGAGTGGAATTTTTGCATAAATACGCAGACCTCACATTCAATCATCCGTTGGTAGCGAAAGAAAACCCAACTATAGAACTTTTGAACGGAACTTCTCGTGGAGGTGCAGCCGGAGAAACTAAACAAATTTTGCGAAGATTTTGCTTCGATGTTGTAAAATTCGGGAACGCCAGAAATAAAAATATAGAAGAAACCACTTATTACTACAGACAAAAAACAGATACTGAAGGAAAACCAATTGAGTCCAGACCAAAGGCTTTGGACTTTTTACAAAAATTAATTCCGGGAAATGAAAGCACTGTTTTCCCTATAGAATACTCAACTTCTCCCGCAGACTTAATTATAGAAATCGGAGCCGACTACTCAAACTCAAAAGATTATTTGGAAGATGCTTTTTATTCCCTGCCGAAAATAGAGACCACAACAACCACAGAAGAAACACCAGACTCAACCGAAGAAACCCAATCAGAATCTAAACCACAATCGGAAGAAAACTAGTTTTTATGCGCATAAATAAATTCATTGCATCTTATTCAAAATTCTCCAGACGAAAAGCTGATGAACTTATCGAACAAGGACGAGTATTTTTAAACGGGAAAAAAATAACTGAACTGGGCATAGCAATAAATCCAGAAAAAGATATCGTAAAAATAGACAACACCCCGCTGAACACAAAATGTGAAAAAGTTTATTTTGCTCTACACAAACCCGAAAAATACCTTTCAACCCGCAGCGACGAACACGGCAGAAAAACAATCATGGACTTACTCCCAAAAATTCCAAACCTAAAACCCGTAGGCAGACTAGATTATGAAACAGAAGGACTGATTTTGGCCAGCAACGACGGAGAATTTATAAACAAGCACACTCATCCAGCTTACGAATGTGAAAAAGAATATTTTGTAATAAGCGAGGGACTTTTAACTGAAAACGAAAAAGAAAAACTTGAAAAAGGAATCTTTTTAGAAAACAAAAAAACCGCTCGAGCAAAAGTAACCATAGAAAAAATTTCACCACAAGAAACAATTCTAAAAATAACAATTCACGAAGGACGCAACAGGCAAATAAGAAAAATGTTTGATTCAATAAACCACCCTGTGAAATACTTGAAAAGACTCCGAATCGGAAATACTATTTTAGGTAATTTAAAAAAAGGCTCTTATCGACCACTAACACCTAAAGAAATAAATGCTAACTAATCTACTAAGTTTATATATAGCTTCTGTAATCCAAGAAAACTCCCCTCCTCTATTCGGAGGAAACTCTCAATCCACCCCAGCAATAATAAAAACAACCGGATCAAATTTAAGTGATCTGGAAAGCGGAAATTCAATCCCTGTAAAAAATCCAGAATTTCTATCCCCAACAATAAAAGCAAAATCCGGAATAGCAATAGACATTGAAACGGGAATGATTTTGTTTGAAAAAAATCCGCACGACAGACTTGCAATAGCAAGTTTAACAAAATTGATGACCGCCACAATAATAGTGGAAGAAAATAATCTAGAAGAAATAATCACAATAAGCAAAAACGCGTCTCAAACGGGCGGCTCCACAATGTTCCTAAAAGCTGGAGAAAAAATATCCGTCAAAAATTTGCTGTACGGAATATTGATTCATTCCGCAAACGACGCCGCCACAGCCCTAGCCGAACACAACGCCGAAACCATCGAAGAATTCGTCAAAAAAATGAACAAAAAAGCGCTTGCCTTAGGCCTACTAAACACAAAATTTTCAAACCCGATGGGATTCGACAACTTAAACAATTATTCATCCTCATACGACTTAGCAAAACTGAGCAAATACGCTTATCAAAAAAAAATCATCAAAGAAATAGCCCAAATAAAAACCACAAAAGTATATTCCTCTGATGGAAACTACATGCACAAACTAGAGTCCACCTTACAAGACATCCTAAAAGTCGACTTCATCAAATTCAAAGGCCTAAAAACAGGAACAACCGACCAAGCCGGCCTTTGCATAATTTCCATAGCGGAAAACGAAAATGAAAATGAAATTTTGATGGTACTTTTAAACAGTCCTGAAAGATTTCGTGAAGCAAAAATCCTGGCAGATTGGATTTTTAGAGCGTACAATTGGCAAAGATAAAAAAATATATATGAAACTTCCTCCAAATCTCGAACAAATAATCCCAAATCTCTCTCTGATTTTCGGATCAAGCCTTTTAGCCTTCCTAATAGCAATTTTGGCCGCCCCGCTATTCACAAAATTACTGATAAAATTCAAAATAGGAAAACAAATTCGCGACAATTCTATCTCAGGCGAAAAATCCGTACTCTTCAGCGCTCTTCACCAAAAAAAAAGCGGCACCCCGACAATGGGAGGCATTTTGATCTGGGGAACAGTCCTTTTGGTAGCATTCTTTTCAAGATTTTTATCGGCAATGGGATATTTTGACAAATCGCTTTTAAACCGAAAAGAAACATGGATTCCGATTTTTACATTGGGAACATTTGGAATGCTGGGGGCAATCGACGATTATTTAAATGTAAAAGGAATAGGAACAACAAAAGGATTAAGCGCAAAATTGAAAATATTCTGGCTCACGGTTTTGGCGGGCATGGGAGGATATTGGTTTCACTATAAACTTGGGTTTGATTCGATAAGCGTGCCAATCCCTGGCTTTGAAGCGATACAAGTAGGAATTTTTTACATCCCGATTTTCATTTTCATAATTTTAGCCACCGCAAATTCCGTAAACTTTACAGATGGATTGGACGGACTGGCGAGCGGGCCTCTAATCTTCGCATTCAGCTCTTTTGGAATTATTGCATACTCGAGAGGCCTTTTAATCTTGGCCGCGCTCTGTGCCGTGATTGTAGGCGCTCTACTTGCATTTCTATGGTTCAACATTCCTCCGGCAAAATTTTACATGGGAGACACGGGATCATTAGCCCTAGGAGCAACGCTGGGAGTTATAGCAATGCTCACAGACCAAATGTTAATCCTGCCTATTGTAGGAATAGTTTTTGTAATAGAAACTCTATCAGTAATAATTCAATTATTCTCAAAAAAATTCTTTCATCGAAAAGTTTTTCATATAGCTCCGATTCATCACCACTTCGAGCATAAAGGATATGCCGAATTCACAATCGTAATGCGATTTTGGATTATAGGCGCAATTTTTGCTTCATTCGGAACAATCCTAGGCCTTATAAATATCGCCTACTAAAAATCTCTATCGAGCAAATTCGGAAGGAAGAAGTTTATCTCCTTTTACATAAATCCCATATTGGTTCTTGCTGACATCACTCTCAACAACTTCAACATTCAATTCCTCTTCTACAACGAGTCCATCTACCACAATACCATCCACGACAGGCTCAACCTCTTTTATCATTACAACCTTTGAAGGATTAGCTTTTTCAGCAACAACCATCAAATATCTCTGGACTTCATCAACTTTTGGACCAAGCGCTAAAGCCAAATCCGGAGAATTTTGTCTCATTTCGGAAATCATTTCATCTACATCATTGAGCTCTCCTTTCAATTCATCCAAAACAGATTTCGCAACTCCATCTTGCCCCAAAGCAACAGCATTTTCAGCGGCAGCAAGCCTTTCAGAAACTTGATTCAATTTTTTCTCGACAAATTCCGATTCATCAACAGATCCAAAAAGAGATATATCATCAATCAAATTTTTGACTTCATAAAAACTCGATCCAGGCATAATTCCGACAAGTTCTTTTTGATGAGCCAAAATCTTGTTATCCAAAAAGTCCTTCAACTCTCCGGAATATTTTTCATCGGAATACCCAACTTCTTTAGCAATTTTACCAAAGTCCTTAGCCTTATTTGCAAAGTCTTCAAGCGCAAACTTAATATCTTCCTTGTCCTTATCGCTCAAATTTTTCTTAGACAACTTAATTTCAGCAGCAATCAAATTTTTCTCGGCAATATCAAGTTCCTTCTTTTTCTTTTCAACATCGTTAAAAGTCAAAAATATAGCAACGTCCTCTCTAAAAGATTTTCCTATAGAAACATCTTCTCCCATACTTTGTATTTTGGCATCCAAAAGCCTATCCTCCGCAGCAGTCAAATAAATTCTATCGCTTTCCAAATTATTTTTTACCCAATCGACACTACTATCACCATCACTCAAAACAACAATACGAACATCTCCGTTAACAACAGCCTTCTGCCCTCTAACAATTTTTTCAACTTCATTTCCTTTCTTTACATCAACCGAACTGTTAAAAACCTCAACTTCAATTTTCCCATCATCAAAACTCGTGTTGAAAGCCGCCTTCTGAGCCTTGGCTTCAACATCTCGCGCCTTCAAAACAAACGAAGACTCCCCTCCCACCGGATTTATCACTCTCGACCAAACCATCCCATTTTCCAAAGCAATTTCCACATATGTATTAACCTTCCCGTAAACCTTAAACAATTTATTGATTGAAATACGAGTGTTTGAAGAAAGTCTCGTCACGCTATCATCAAAATATCGCACCACTGCATTCCCATCCTCATGCGTAAAAATCAAATCCCCCTCAAAAAGTTCCATTCCAAAAACAACTTCCAACTCCTCCCCTCCGCGTAAAACATCAACATCCCCCGAAAAAGATTCCAAAATCGTGAAAGAATGAGCCATCACGACGGAAGTATCCACTCTTACATACGAAAACATTCCAAAAAACAAAGCCATCGCCACAAATCCGCTAATCAATTTCTTGTTGAAAACAAAAAAGTTTCTAAAAAAGAAACTTTTCTGAGGAGCCGTCTCAATCGCGGCAAAAATCCGTTCCTTAATCTCAACTCTTTTAGCCAAATCCAGCTTAAACAAGCTCAACACTTTCCCGATATATCCAACAACTCCAGCAAATTCAGGCTTCACATCGCGTTTTTCAGAAATCGCAATTTTCTCCAAAATACCGTTTTTTAAAGAAAATTTTCTCTCATACATCAAAACGGGCTTCTCAAGCCCTCCAATTTTTTGACCAAGTCTTTCCAATTCTAATTGTAATTTTTCTTCCTGCATACAACTGTTAAAACGATATTTTTCGCTTTCCGTTACATCAAAATCGATAATTCGCCCCCATTTCCTCCAGCTCTTTTTTTAACATGGCAAGCGCCCTGAATTGCAAAACTCTCAAACTGCTTTCGTTTTTATCCAAAATTTCGGCAATTTCAGAATTTGACAATTCATTGATAAATTTATAGATAATCACTTCTTTATAAGGCGATTTCAGTTTATCCAAAGCCATTTTCAACACTTTCTGATCAATGGAATTTTCCGTAGTTTTAATCGGATTGTGCTCCCTATTTTCATCAGCCATATTAAAATCCAGCTCCTCAACTTTTCTATCTTTCGCGCCCCTATAATGATCCACCACCAAATTATGAGCGATCCTGAAAACCCACGAAGAAAAAGATTTTCCTTTTTCATCCTTGTATTTACGAATATTTTCCCAAACCTTCAAAAAAACATTCTCAACTATATCTTCGGCCTCCTCGTCCTTTACTCTATAAAAAACATATCGATAAATTTGATCGATCAAAGCATCATAAACTTTAGCGAAAGCTCCCTGATCTCCTTGCTGAACTTTTTTCACCAAAAGCTCAATTTCACTGGTTGTAAGTTTGCCCTTTTCCACCATAAATCAGCCTTTAAGTAGGGATAATATCTTATAGAAACCTCGAAAAGTCAAAAAAAATCTATTGCAAAAATTTACAACAACGCTCAACTTCGCCCTTACTCCCTATGTAAATCGGCGTCCTTTGATCAAGTTTTTCCACAACTTTTTCCAAAATTTCCACATTACCATCGCTTGCCGCTCCTCCCGCCTGTGTAACGAGAAACGCCATCGGAGCACATTCAAAAAGCAATCTAAGCTTCCCGTCGGGAACATCTCCATATCCGGGATACGAAAAAATCCCTTTCCCTTTGAGCAAAATTTGATTTATATCCGGCACCATTCCTCCGGAATATCGCAAAGTGTATTTTTCTTTGCACCAATAATCCACCAAATTCATATAATCCGCTCTTTCGCTTACCGCTCGCAAATTTCCAGGAGCAAACATTTTTCCTTCTTCGATTTTAATATCATCATTCGCCAGCACAAATTTATTGTCACTCCCCAAAACAAACTCCTGAACTCTCTTCCCAGAAGTCAAAACAACCGTAGTTCTCGGCCCATAAACCGCAATCAAAGCCGCCACTTGCTCATTTCCTTTCGCCCCAACAAAAGTTTTCCTTTTATAAACTCCAAAAATCGTCCCAACAGCAAGATTTACATCCACAAGAGACGACCCATCCAAAGGATCGTAGCAAACAGCATATTCTCCATCTCCCAACTTTACTTCATCAGGAAGTTCCTCAGACGCAACAAGACCAACCAAAGGATTTTTTTTCAATTCATCCATAATAATTTTATCCGCCAAAACATCCAAAGCCAATTGGTCTTCCCCATAAATATTTTGAGTCCCAGCCTTTTCCGTCCCGGAAGTTTTTACAACACGAGAAATTTCTTTCACCGCGTTTTTCAAGCTGGTAAAAACAGAAAACAATTCCTCGGAAACAGCATTTTCATTCAAACAATCACAAAAAGTTTTCATATATTTTGATTATTTAAACCACCTGATTAAATCAACAATTCTGGCCACATAGCCCCATTCGTTATCATACCAAGAAATAACCTTCAAGTAATCTCCATTGAGAACTTTTGTACTAAGCAAATCCACGATACTACTTCGTGCGTCACCTCGGAAATCTACAGAAACAACCTCTTCGTCAGTCGTCCCCAAAATCCCCTTCATCTCTCCATTCTCATATTTTTTAAACATTTCATTCACCTCTCCGACGGAAACTTTTCTGCCCATTTTAGCAGACAAATCTATACAAGAAACGGTTGGAATAGGCACTCTAAAAGCCATTCCATCCACTTTCCCCTCAAGCTCGGGAATCACTCTAGCGATAGCTTTCATCGCTCCGGTTGTTGTAGGAATAATCGACTCGGTAGTTGAGCGAGATCTGCGGAAATCTTCGGGATTTGAATTATCCAACAAATTTTGAGTATAAGTGAATGCGTGAATAGTTGTCACCAACGCACTCTCAATTTCAAATTCTTTATTCAAAACTTCCATCACCGGCGCAAGACAATTCGTAGTGCAAGAAGCGTTTGAAACCACTTTAAATTCATTTGGATCGTAATCCTTTTCATTTACTCCCATTACGATATTCGGAATTGTCAATTCCTTGCAAGGCGCTGTAATAAGCACTTTTTTTGCCCCTCCTCTCAAATGTGGCTCAACTTCCGCCATGGTCGTAAATTTCCCAGTAGCCTCAATCACGATATCAATGTCATGAGCATCCCATGGAGTATTTTCAGGATTCATTTCTTGATAAACATGAACTCTTTTCCCATCTACAATCAAATCTTTGCCATCCACCTTTATCTCAGCAGAACAAATTCCATACAAAGAATCATATTTCAGCAAATACGCATGAGAAGCGCTATCAGCTCGACTATTTATCGCCACAACTTCAATATCGGAAATTTTTAACAACTGCCGATGTAAATCCCTACCTATTCTTCCATAGCCGTTAATACCAATTTTGATAGCCATTTTATGATGAAGTTAAAATTATAATTTTACCCATACAATTCCGCCTTACCGGCACTCAAAAATCCCTTCTCCATCATCATCCCAAGATGTTCCGCAATTTTCGCTTCTGCTTCTACAAAATCAACCTTATCCCATTCCGCTTCAAATTGATCAAGAACTTTACGAAGAGGCCTGCTTTGTTCATCAGCAGCCTTTTGCATTCTTGAAACCAATTCCTGCGGAAAATATTCAAACCAAATATCAGAAAGAGAAGTAGCATAATTAAATTTTCTCGCCCCACTCTCGACACATTTTCTAAAATTTTCAGGAAGTAAACCGCTTCCTCCATGCATCACCCCAAAAACATTCATCGGCCTCACCGCATCGCAAATTTCCTTAATCCGATCATATCCGATTATCGGCGCTTTCAAATATTGTCCGTGTCCATTTCCAACAAAAAAAGCCAGCGCATCAGGTTGGACAATTTCACACAACTTCACGCAATCCTCCACCTTCGAATAATATTCCGCAATCCGACTTTCCACTTCCGGATCAGCAAGCGCCCCAGCTGTTCCAATTTCTCCATCTTCAACTTCCAAAGAAATCCCCAATGGATGAATTTTAGCCGCAACCTCCTTACATTTTGCCGCATTTTCCTCAACAGGCAATTTCGACAAATCCACTTCCACAGAAGAAAATCCGGCCTCAATCGCACGATCGATACACCCATCAACATCTTTTTGAATATGATCATGATGAATGCAAACAGGCACAGTATAGCCATATTTCGCAATCATTCTCTCAATAGCTTCATAAGCCAATTCCGCAAGTCTCGCAGGAGTCATATTGCAATAGCTCACTTCGCTTTCCGCAATCTCCAAAATCACCGGAGATTTCTTCTGCCAAGCCGCCTCAAGCACTCCATTCAACACAAACCGACTTCTGATATTACAAGCCACCACCCCAAATTTCTCTCTGTCCGCCACCGAAAGTAGCGTTTTTAAATTTGACAAAGTATATCCTCCGGTCATCACTCGAACATGAGGATTATTTTCCTTGGAAAAATCTGCAATAGCCATAGTTTCACGGGTTAAGAATAATTTCGCCTTGGCGCCCTCCTCCCAAAGCTAAAATTTGTCAAAAACACATTACCGAATGTAAAATCATTGTCAATAATTCCAAATTGACCAAAAACTAAGGAACCCTTAAAAAACTATCAAATACGAGGCAACAGAAAATTTTTGACCGCAATGTATTTAGTTAATAAATGAGGATCAAAAAATTTCGACAACGAAGTAGATGATAGTTTTTCAAGGGTTCCCCCTATCTCTTGGCTATAGCGGTATCGGTATTCATATAAGCTATAGATCTGGGTCTCACCATCGATTTAACCTTTGAAGATTGTTGAATGTGATTAAGCGATCTGACAGTGGATATTTCCATGGCTCTAACCTCACTTTCCTTCACAAGAGTCCTATGAGTAGCCTCCAATTTACTCAAAGCATATCCTTTCGTCACCTGCCTCGTGGAAAACATCAAAGTGGAAATAGTAATAAGCGCCACAAACAAAATCAATGAAGCCATCAAAAAAAATGGCCCAAATTCAATCTTTGGCAAAATATTATTAAAAATACTTTTTCTGTATACATTCCCCCTATTGAGTACTAACTGAGACATAATTTTTTAGAAATGAATTAATTTTTTGTGTCATTCCCGAACCCTCACATACACTCTCAACTTTGCGCTTCTACTTCTGAGATTTTCATCAATCTCCTTGTCTGTAGGAATTACCGGCTTTTTTGTAAGGCTTTCAAATATCGGATCTCCATGCGTTCGATACAAGCTTTCATGAATATCTTTGACCTCTGGATTTTCCAACTCTTTAAAGAAATGTTTCACGATCCTGTCTTCCAACGAATGATAAGACATTACCGCTATTCTCCCCCCTATCTTCAACATTTCAACCGCCTGTTGTAGCGCCTCCTTTAAAGAATTCAGTTCATCGTTCACTTCAATCCGAAGTGCCTGAAAAATTTTTGTGGCGGGATGAACTTTTTTTGACGAATGCCCTTTTTTGAAAGGCATTATCGAGTATATAAATGCCGCGAGATCAACCGTAGTTTTGAAAGGAATCGTCTTCCTTCTTTCACAAATTTTTCTCGCAATCATACGACTTAATCGCTCCTCCCCATATTCATAAATAATTCTTGCCAATTCGGACTCTGAATATGTATTTAAAACAATTTCGGCCGTAAGTTTTTGTCTCGGATCAAATCTCATATCGAGAGGCCCTTCCTTCAAAAAAGAAAAACCCCTGTCCCCCTCATCCACATGAGGAGAAGAAAGCCCGAGATCAAACAAAATCGCATCGATTTCCGAAATCCCCGCCCCGGTAATCCTAGTTTTTAAGTAACGAAAGTTGTCGTGAATATAGATAATTTGCTTTTCAAATTTTTTCAGTCTAATTTTCGCCTCCTCAAGGTTCCTTTCATCTTGCTCAAACGCAATCAATTTCCCCTTTTTACCTATGGACTGGACCATCTCTTTGGCATGTCCGCCGAGTCCCAAAGTCGCATCTACAACTATCTCCCCTTCACTTAATTTTAAATACTCTTTAACCTCTTTTTTCAAGACTGATAAATGCTCCATTTTTGGCTTTAGCTAAGGAAGTTTCGGAATGAGTAGAGAGGTTGGTTGTTCAAATCTTGTGTACAAACTGTGTATAACTTTTTTACACCGATTTCCGCTCTCAATTTAGAGCTAAACAGAACATAGGTCAAGCGCCAACACCACTTGAAGTGCAAAAAATATATACAAGCTCGATGAAAATTCGCAAAAAACGGCTTGCGCAAAGGCTTGAGCGCGATTTTAAAATTAAGTTGAACAAAAAAAAAGTTATTGCGCAATATTTTTGATCGGGGCTCTAAACAATTTTTCCTTTACCTAACAAATGCAAAGATGTTTAATGTCCTAAAACAAATAAATAAATTTTCCAAATGTTCTCAGCCGAAATTTCAACATTACTAGCCTCCATGATTCCTTTTGTGGATATGAAATTCGGCATACCTCTAGGAATGAGCTTAGGCCTTTCAGGTATAACCGCAACAATTTTCGGCGTGGCGGGGAGCATGATTCCAGCCATAATAATGTTATGGCTCTTGGGC
>JAQVVS010000107.1 GCA_028698865.1 Candidatus Altimarinota bacterium
AATGGAGGATTTGCCATCACGATGTCAAAATTAAAATCTTTTGGGTTTTGACGGTTTTTTGCAAGGTCAAGAAGTCTATAATATCCGTCCAAATAAGTTTTTGCCCATGAGCTGTCCTTTAATTTCTCTTCCCATCTGGTGTAATCTAAAGTATTCAAGTGCAAAACATTAGTTTTTCCGTCTCCTGCAATCATATTAAGAGTTCTCGCAACACGGACTGACTTTTCGTCAAAATCTATTCCAAAAACCTTATTCACATAATCCTTTTGCTCGCTCGTAAGTTTTTGATTTGAGAAGTTGGCAAATTGTGCCTTTCCTTGATTAACTAGTTTTTGCCAAACATTAAAAAGTGTATGCACAGTAAACCCACAACTTCCGCAAGCAGTATCAATCATGTATTCATTTGACTGGGGATTCATCATGTACACACACATATCAATCACATTTCTTGGTGTGAAATACTGGCCTTTTTCTCCTTTGGCTGATTTATTTACAAGATATTCAAAAGCCTCATCGATAACCTGAAGATTTGAGATGAAGAGTTTCACATTTTGCAAAAATCCCACGCAAATTTGCAAATGATTTTCATCAGTGATTCTTAAAGGCTCCCCTTGCTCAAAAATTCCTGGCCATTTTGCCTTGGCCTTTCCGTATAGATCATTAATAACTTCTTTTGTATGATGAGCATCCCCACGGCTTCTAAACTCCAGTTTCCTAAAATCTGCATTCCCAATTTTTTCCAAAAGTTGTTTATCGTTCAAATTTAAGTTTGAATAATATTTCTTAAAAACTTTAAATTCGCTCTCTATGTTAACCCTATCATCAGCACTTTCCATTTCATCATACAACTTGGTAAATATGAGTTTAAAAACTTCTTCAAAAACATCTACCCCAGCCCCCGACAAAACCTCATCTTCCATTTCTTGAATTAAATCTTTGAGTGATTTTCTTTCCTCTGTAAGCCTATCTTTCAGCATCAATTCCAAATAAGTAAACTTTTCATTTTTCACATCATCAATCGTTTCACTTGCTTTTGGAATATCAGAAAGTGGCTCAAAATAATTTGGATCAAGTCTTTCATAATAATTTATTTCAACTCCATTTGTCCAAACCGCTAAAGGCGCCCCAGTCGCATTGGTATAGCTTTTTAACTGATCTTTTCCATCTTTTGCACTATGTTTTTTGATTTCAAGAACACAATAAATACTGGTTTTATCGGTTTTATTGAAAATCACTATATCAGCAAATTTTTTCTCTCTACCAAAATTCACGGTGTATTCAACATCAAGCAAATCAACAGAATAACCATATTCATTGATAAGTTTATCAAGCATAAGTTGCCTAACTATTTCCTCAGGTTTTACTTGAATATCTTTATTTCTCTTAAAACATTTCAGGAAAAGTTTATCGCCTTTTTCAAAAATGCTATTTTCGATTCTATCAATACTTTCAGGCGAAAAAATCGTAAGATCATATTTCCCATCTGATTTTACAAGTTGTGCAAGTTGTATATTTATCATACTTAAACTCTTAATAAAGAATTAAATTGCTTACAGTATACAAGTTCTCAAGTTATTTTCCACAAAAAAAAGAGCCACTCCCTTAAGAAGTAGCCCTTTTCAAAATTCGCATTAACTAATTACATCATCCCCCCCATTCCTCCCATTCCGCCGGCATGATGATGGTCATCTTTCTTTTCCTCCGGAATATCGCAAATCGCGCATTCCATTGTGAGGAAAATCGCCGCCACCGAAGCCGCATTTTCGATTTCACTTCGCACCACCATCTTCGGATCGATGATTCCAGCTTCCACCATGTTTACATATTTATCTTTTGCCGCATCATATCCCACACCCTTTTTCTCATTCAAAACCTTATCCACCACCACAGCCCCATCCTTCCCAGCATTTTCAGCAATCTGCATCAAAGGCGCAGACAAAACACTTTGTACAATCTTTATCCCCGTAGCCTCATCGGCATCATCTGTTTTCAAATGACCCAAAGCATCCATGCACATCAGCAAAGCCACTCCACCACCAGGCACAATCCCCTCTTCCACCGCCGCGCGAGTCGCATTCAAAGCATCTTCAATCCGGAGTTTCTTCTCTTTCAGCTCAATTTCCGTAGCCGCTCCCACCTTTATCACTCCCACTCCACCTGACAATTTTGCCAATCTTTCCATCAATTTTTCTTTGTCAAAATCCGAAGTAGTCTTGGAAAGAACCACTTTCAATTCCTCCACACGATCCTTGATCTCAGATTTTTTCCCTTTTCCTTCAATCACAGTCGTCTTGTCCTTATCAGCAACTACACGTCTAGCTTCACCCAAATGTTCCAGCTCAGCATGATCAAGTTTTAGGCCAATTTCTTCACTAATTACAGTCGCTCCAGTCAAAACAGCGATATCTTTCAACATTTCTTTTCTCCTATCGCCAAATCCGGGAGCCTTCACCGCAAGCACACTAAACGCTCCACGCAATTTATTCAAAACAAGAGTCGCAAGAGCTTCACCATCAATATCTTCCGCAATAATCACAAGCTCTTTTCGACCGCTCTGCGCCACTTTTTCCAACAAAGGAAGCATATCTTGCACAGAACTGATCTTTTTGTCTGTGATCAAAATTTTCGCATCATCATAAACAGCCTCCATTCTGGTAGGATCTGTCACAAAATATGGAGAAATATATCCATTATCAAATTGCATTCCTTCCACAACTTCTTTTTCTAGTCCCATTGTTTGAGATTCTTCCACTTGGATTACTCCATCGTTTCCCACCATTTCCATAATCTCAGCGATCAGCTTTCCCACCATCTCATCCTGAGCTGAAATTGTAGCAACCTGAGCCACTTTTTCTTTGCTATCGCCAATTTGAATCGCCATTTCTTCGAGAGCTTTTTCCACAGCTTTCACAGCTTTTTCGATTCCCCCCTTGAGCTTCATCGGATTTGCACCTGCGGTGAGATTGCGGATTCCTTCTCTAATCATAGCTTCAGCAAGAAGTGTTGCAGTCGTAGTGCCATCTCCGGCCACATCGTTTGTCTTTGTCGCAACTTCCTTCACCATCTGCGCACCCATGTTTTCATAAGCATCTTTCAGTTCAATTTCTTTTGCAATAGTAACTCCATCATTAGTAATCAATGGACCACCATATTTCTTTTCTAAAACAACATTGCGTCCCTTTGGACCAAGTGTAATTTTTACTGCATTAGCAAGTTTTTCCACACCGGCAAGAAGCTTTTGACGAGCTTCATCACCATATTTCATTTGTTTAGCCATGATTTTTTGAGAGTTAAATTATTAATGATCGCTTTTCAGCGAAAAAATTATTTTTCCAATTTTGCAAAAATATCAGAAGCAGAAAGAATCAAAACTTCCTTTCCATCCACTTTCACCTCAGTAGGTCCATATTTCGCAAAAAGAACCGTGTC
>JAQVVS010000019.1:0-10876 GCA_028698865.1 Candidatus Altimarinota bacterium
CTAGCGTGCAAAAAAATTCTACCAAAAACAAAACAAGTCGCGATTTTTGACACCGCATTCCACCAAACAATGCCTGAAAAAGCGTATCTGTACGCCATTCCCTACTCTCTCTACAAAAAACACAACATTCGCAGATATGGATTTCACGGAACCAGCCACAAATATGTAATTAACGAAACGATTAAAATTTTAAAAAAGAAAAATCTAAAAATAATTTCATGCCATCTCGGCAACGGAGCATCAATAACCGCATCTTTAAACGGAAAATCGATGGACACAAGCATGGGGCTAACTCCACTTGAAGGAATCATGATGGGCACACGATCGGGATCAATCGATCCGGCAATAATCTTTCATCTCGAAAAAACTTTAAAACTCTCTTCGGAAAAAATTTATACGCTCCTAAACAACAAATCCGGCCTCCTAGGAATCTCTGAAATCAGCTCTGATATGCGAAAAATCTACGCAAAAAGTTTAAAAAAAGATCCGCGCGCTCTCCTAACAATCGAGCTATTGTCTTATCAAATAGCCAAATATCTGGGGAGTTACTCTTCCATTTTGGGTGGAATTCATGCTATAATATTCACAGGTGGATTAGGAGAAAAAGCATTTTATGTCAGACAAAAGTCATGCGAATATCTGAAATTTCTGGGACTTTCTCTAGACCACCAAAAAAACAAAAAATGTGAAACGATTATTTCAACCCCAAAAAGTAAAATAAAAGTGTTTGTTATCCCCACCAACGAGGAAAAGCAAATTGCTATAGAAACAGAAAAAACAATCAAGTCCAAATAATATAAAAATAAACATAACCATTCTAAAAAAATGATTAAACTCATTCCGACAAGAATCCCGATTAAAGTGGGAGACAAGTACATAGTAGTCCTAAACGAAAATTCAGCCCAAAAGCTGGATCTTCATGCTGGAGACCGTGTTTTGATAAAAAATGGCAAAAAAGCTGAGATAAGAGCGCTTTTGGATGTCACTGAAAATGGAGAAATTAGAGATACTCAAATAGGCTTATACATCGAAACTTGGGAAAAACTAAAAGCCAAAAGAGGCGACCGCCTAAGCATTTCCGTGGCAGAAAAACCGATTTCCATTCTTTATATAAAAGATAAATTGAAAGGAAAAAAACTCACAAAAGAACAAATCGATGAAATTATAAAAGATGTAGTAGAAGAAGACCTTTCCGATGTGGAAATTTCTTATTTCGTAGCGGCGTGCTATATTAATAAATTATCCGAAGAAGAAACAGTAAATCTCACAAAATCGATTGTGGAACACGGAAGCACTCTAAAATTTGACAAAAAAATAGTCGTGGACAAACATTGCATAGGAGGAGTAGCCGGAAACAGAACAACAATGATTGCAGTTCCAATTTTGACCGCACTCGGTCTCACAATGCCAAAAACTTCCTCCCGAGCAATCACGAGTCCTGCTGGAACAGCGGACACAATGGAAGTTTTATGTAATGTCACAGTCCCTGGCCCAAAACTTCAAGAAATCGCCGATAAAGTCGGCGGATTCATAGCTTGGGGAGGAGGAGTGGATCTCGCGGCCGCCGACGACAAAATGATCAGAGCCAGACATCCTCTAAGCCTCGATCCAGAAGGAATGTTACTAGCTTCAATCATGGCAAAAAAACATTCCGTATCATCAACTCATGTCCTTATAGATATCCCTGTTGGAAAACAAACAAAAATTAAAACCAGAGCCGAAGGAAAAAGACTCGCAAAAAAGTTTACTTCACTAGGTAAAAAACTCGGAATGGTAGTGGAAGTCATGCTAAGCAAAGGAGAAGAACCGGTCGGAAACGGAGTAGGTCCAATATTGGAAGCGATAGATGTAATGAAAGTTTTGAAAGATAAAAAAGACGCTCCTCAAGATTTGAAACAAAAAGGAATCGAAATGAGCGGACAATTACTCGAACTTTGCGGAAAAGCAAAAAGAGGAAAAGGAGAAGCCATTGCAAGAAAAGTTTTGGAATCTGGATTGGCCTACAAACAAATGATGAGAATAATCAAAGCTCAAGGTGAATCAAAAATAAAACTGATTCCGGGAAAATACACAATGGATATTTTGGCTAAAAAAAGCGGAAAAATCACAGGCCTAAACAACCGACTCATTTCTCACATTGCTAGGACAGCCGGAGCCCCAAAAGACAAAGGAGCCGGAGTTTATATCCACAAAAAACTCAAAGACACAGTAAAAGCCGGAGAAGTTCTATACACAATACACGCCGACGTAGAAGAAAGATTAAAGTATTCGGAAGAATACAAAATCAATGAAGTTTATACCATAAAATAATTTACACAATGACTTCAACCATGACCTACGAAGAAATATTGCAAAAAATCAAAAGTCTTGAAATTCAAGGCGCAAAAAACGTTGCAATAAAAGGAGTAGAAGCCTTCGGAATAAAAATGAAAGAAACTTCCGATATAAAACTTCTTGAAAAATACGCAAACGAAATTATTTCGACAAGACCAACCGAACCGGGACTCAGAAACGGAATAGATTTTTGCCTAAACAATATAGGAAAAATGGATGATCCGGCTTCAAAGGCCATCAACCACTTCATGGAAAACAATGAAAAAATCGCAGAAATAGGTTCGAAAAAAATCAGAGATGGAATGATAGTTTTTACTCATTGCCATTCCTCCACCGTAAAATCGGTCCTACTCAAAGCAAAAGAAGAAGGTAAAAATTTTGAAGTTTACAACACGGAAACCAGACCTAAATTTCAAGGAAGAATAACAGCAACCGACCTTGCAAAAGCCGGAATAAAAGTCACTCACATGGTAGACAGCGCAGGCAGATCCATGATTCGCAAAGCAGACTTATTTTTATTCGGATGTGATGCAATATCCAGCGAAGGATTTTTGATAAACAAAATAGGCACCGAATCTCTCGCCGCAGCCGCGCAAGAAGCAGGAATTCCATCATACTCATGCACAGATTCATGGAAATTCAATCCAGAAACAATACTTGGACACGACGAAGAAATAGAACAAAGAAATACAAATGAAGTTTGGGAAAATCCTCCGGAAAACATAACAATTTACAACCCAGCTTTTGAAATCACGCGCCCAGATATCTTTACAGGAATTATCAGCGAACTAGGCGTTTACAAAGCCGAAACATTGGTATTGGAAATGCAAAAACACTATCCGTATTTGTTCAAAAAATAAAAATAAAAAAATGGCAATCACGAAAAAAGACCTAAAATTTCTTGAAATAATAGATATCATCGAGCCGACCGCAAATTGTTTGCGAGCAAATATCGCCTGCCTCATAGTAAAAAGAGGTAAAATCTTGGTAAAAGCAACTAACGATTGGCATCCAGAAGCAGATTGTAGAAAAATAGGATGCATCAGAAATATTTTGAAAGTTGAATCGGGAACAAGACGAGAAATATGCTACGGAATGTGTGCTGAACAATGGTGCATAGTCGAAGCCGCAAAAAAAGGAATTTCGCTTGAAGGAGCAACAGCTTACATCACCAAGCATCCATGTAGAATTTGTGAAAGCATGCTAACGGAAGCCGGAATAACAAGAGTGGTTTACCAAGAAGGATATCCTGATGTCCTACCAAAATTCGATCTTTTCAAGAAACGAGGAGTAATAGTGGAAAAAGGACCAAACACCGACAAAAAATCCCCGAAAAGACTTCTACCCTATTCGATATAAAAACTATACTTTGAGCCCCGCACCAACTCCAAAAAGATCTACGGAACCTCTAAAAAACGATGGAATGCAAGGAAACGAGGAACTCCAGCCCGAGCCGTACTATACGGGTACGGCGAGTAGGGAGTGACGAAGTTGACGAAGCAAGACACGTTTTTCAGAGGTTCCCTATTTCCAAAATCTTTGTAGGAGTAAGCACGTATAATTTTCTAGAATCCGGCTCAACATAAATATCCCTAATTTCTCCAGCATCAGGAATCAAATACTGCATTTTATATTCCAAATTACCCGTTCTGAAATCTTTCGCATAAACAAAAATTCGGTTTTCCTTTGAATCAACAACATAAACATCATCCAACTTATCATTTGTATAAATAACTCTTGGATCTTTGAAATTGCTAAAAGGAGGATTGTTTATATAAAACTTCACAGGAGCTCCAGCATAATATTTATCAATTTTTCCATCCGCACTAAGCAGATAAACATTAGAATCTATAGCGAAATCCTGAGCCTTTGAAATATCAGTCGCCTCCGCCAAATACGGCTCAGCTGCCCCAAATTTTTCCCTCGTTCCTTTATATCCATATCTCCACACCTGATTTTCAGCAGGATCCAAAATATAAACGCGAGTTCCCCAAGAAGTAATAGAAACTCCCTTCCTGAAAACTCCGTCATCCGTGTCCATCAAAGAAACAAGTCCAGCTCTATACTCAATCAATTTTCCGCTTTTCGTCATAAAAACTATAGAATTTCTATCATCAAACGCAGTAGCGGAAATAACAGTTTCAGTCTCGTCAATCGTCACAGGATCTTGCACCTGATCAAGCAACACTTCATACAAAGCATTATATTCATAACATAAATTTTTTCCTTCAAATTAACAAAACCCAGCGCGCTCACATCCGCCCTTTTGCTAGTCAAATCAGCAAAAACATTAGGCTCATCAACTCTTTGAACATTATCTATTTTATCGCGAGCGGCCTCTATCTGCATCAAATACAATTTCGCTTTTTCCCTATAATATCCGGAATTCAAAACGCTCAACGCATCTGAATAAGCCTTGTCCAAAATTTCTTTGGCTTTTTCCTTATCATAAGAACTCTTTGTCTCAGCCTCGGTCACCTTGTCCTGAACGGTCAAAAGAATTTTATCGAGCTTCTCGATTTCGGCTTTCGTAGCCATATTATCTTTTGCGACCCAAATCCCCGCAAACAAAATAATAATCACCAAAACTAGCAACGCTAAAATTTTATCCTTTCCAAATCCGCGTGAAAAAATCCCTTCCCCAAAACTTCTCAACCTCCCTCCAACCCCTCCACTCCCCCCACTCAAAATTTCACTTTCATCCTTAATCTCCAGAGCTTTAGAACCTTTTTTCTTTCCTTTCCAATTTTCGAAAGCGGTAAAAAATTTCCCAGTTAAACTTTCCTTTTGTTTTACGGTTTCGGATGCATAGCTCTCAAGCAAACTTTTATTTAAAGAATCAGGTTCTTTTTTCAAATCTTCCATTTCTTCACCTGTAGGAGTTTCAAACATGATTCCAGTAAGACCAACTCTTCCCAAAATCTCTCCAAAAATCACTTCTCGAACCTCATTCAAAGATTCCATTATACTTCTTTTGTTCACACATTTAGCCAAATCAGTCTTGCTCACATATCTCAAAAGCCTTGTAGATGAAAAAAGAATAAAATCCCCGCTCTCTATTTGCCCACTAGCTATACTACTAAAAACATCAGCGGACTCACTATCCTCATCTCCCAGCCCTTCACTCACCACGCTCACATATCTTTTGCGAATCAAATACGCCTCCGCGTCTCCGGATTGAGTCAAATACAAAACATTCCCAACTATCGCGGAAATTATTATATTCAAATTTCCTATATATCCAGACGATTTTTCACCTTTCAGCGCCCCCAAAGCATCATTCACACCCCTAAGCGCCACTTCAAATCTCTCATAAGGATCTCTTTCCACATCTTCAAAAAACTTAGACTGCATCGTCTCAAAAATAACTCTACCAATTTCTTCGGCGTCAACTTGGTTATTTTGAACCTCGAGATTTACAAAAATCTGACCACTTTTATCTCCATGCTCTTGAAAAAGATCATACGAATAATTTTCCAAAAAGCTGTTATCATCCCTTCCAACAAACAAAAATTCGTAATTTGCTTTCAAAACCATGTCAAAATATTTTTAATATTGTGTAAAATATACAAAACTACTTGTCTACTTGCAAGGTTTCATATAAAATCAGCACGCAAAATCGACAAATACTAGAACTTTAATCATAAAAAAATGTTAGGAAAATTAAAGAAAAGAAAAAGACTACGAACTCACGGCTTCTTATCACGAGGAGAAAATGTACTAAAAAGTCGCAGGAAAAAGGGCAGAAAACAGCTTACAGTGAAGATTCACTCAAAGTAAATCGCTCTTCTTTAATGATTGCAAAAAACTTTAGATTAAACAGAAATCAAGTAAACTACCTGTCGAGAAAAGGTAATCCGTTTAACTCAAGGCTTTTTGTTGGAAAATATATCGAAAATAATGAGAATTTTTCTCGATTCTGTGTTATCATCAGCAGGAAAATAAGCCTAGAAGCGGTAACGAGAAACAGGCTAAGAAGACAAATCTATGAATCAATTCGCACTTCCGAAATCTCAAGGAGCGCAAAATATCATTTGGACATAATGATAGTCCCAAAAAAATCCATCACAACCAAATCTTTCTCTGAAATATATGAGGAAATCGAAACCCTCCCAATAAAAATAATCAATCAAAATGGACCTTCAAAAAATCAATAAAATCTCAAAAAACGTAGTCATATTTTTGGCAGTATTTCTAGTTGTAAACTATCTTTTCAACAGTTGCCAAGGCGAAAAAAACGAAGAAAATTTTTACGCAGGAACAGTATCTTTCGCCACTACGGAAGCCGAATTCTCCCGCACGTCCACCGTGAAATTGGAAATAAAAAACAATACATCCCACGCAATTACAATTCCAAACGAATGTCCAAGCGAACCATTTACCGTGTACAAATATGAAAAAACAGAGTGGACCGAAATTTCCGTATCCCCCGAGCTCAATTGCTCATCAAAAAAAGACATAATTTTAAATCCGGGAGATGAAACGATTATCGCTTACGACAACTGGAATAACGCTATTTTCGGAGACATGGGAAGATTTAAAATAGAATTTGAAACCGAAGTGGAAGGAAAAAAAGAAACCCTAACAACTCCGGAATTTTTAGTGGTAAAAGAAGGACTTTTTTCGCAATTATGGAATGGTATTTTTTACAGACCTATATACAACGGTTTGATTTTCCTTACAAAAATCCTTCCGGGACATAGCCTCGGATTTGCAATAATATTATTGACCATAATAATCAGAACAATATTGATTGCGCCGGCTCACAAAGCCATGAAAGAACAAAGAAAAATGCAAGAACTTCAGCCCAGACTAGCGAAAATAAAAGAAGATTTCAAAGGCGACCAACAAAAAATAGCCGCAGAAACAATGGCTCTCTGGAAAGAAGCAAAAGTCAGCCCTTTTGGAAGTTGCTTGCCGATTTTATTGCAATTTCCTTTCTTGATAGCGGTTTTCTGGGTAATTCGAAGCGGACTTAATCCAGATCAAGCTCACCTGCTTTACACCGCCTATGAAAACTTCAACATAAAAGATATAGATGTGAATTTTCTGGGGATTTTGGATCTCACAAAAATGAATCTTTATGTGCTTCCTTTGATAGTGGGAGGCCTGCAATTCGCTCAAATGAAACTAGCATTGGCAAAAAAAGGGAAAAAAGTCGCCACACACAACAAAGAAGAGAAAAAAGAAAAGAACGAAATGGAAATGGCGAGCTCCATGATGGTCTATTTTATGCCTGTAATGATAGCAGTTTTCACAGCATCAGTTCCAGCTGGAGTAGGACTATACTGGGGAACATCCACCATCTATGGAATCGTTCAACAAATATTCGTAAATAAAGACAAGGCATCAGTCTCAAAAAACGATCCATCGGTAAAAGTAAAAGTTATCTCGTAACAAAATATATATGCACACGGAAGATTCATTAAAAGAAATAACGGAAAATCTTTTGAATCAATTAGGAATTTCTTTTTCGGAAATCGAAATTTCGGAATCCGAGAAAGATCTTTTTCATGTAAACATCAAAAGTGAAAACGCCAGTCTGCTCATCGGGCATCACGGCGAAAACATCCAAGCTCTCCAACATTTGATCAAAGTATTAGCTTGGGAAAAATCAAAAACCGACAATCAATTTCATGTAATTTTGGATGTAGACGACTACCGAAAACGCCAAGAAGACAACGTCATCAATATGGCACAACGAAAAGTCGATTTCCTGCGCCGCACAAAAAGACCACAATCCCTACCTCCAATGTCTCCTTATTTCAGAAGAAAAGTCCATCTGTACTTGATGGGATCAGGATTTGAAGATATCGAAACCGTCAGCAAAGGAGAAGGCGAAAATCGATATATAGTCATTAAATTGAAAGGATAAAATGAATAAAAAAATTACAAAAGCTTTAGCTGTATTAATTTTGATATTTTTGATTCCACATCCTGGGACATCTGGAGAAGAATTGGATAATCAAATGCAGGAATTTCCCGATGTACCAGCCGGAAATATAAATTATGTCGCCATCCAAAGTTTGAAAGATAATGGAATAATACAAGGATATTCCGACGGAAATTTCAAGCCGGACAAAGAAATAAGCAGAGCGGAAGCGCTAAAAATAATCACTCTTACAACGTGGAGAATTGTGGAAGAAGAATTAAATAGCGTCATCCTTCCATCAGAGCCGATTTTCAATGATTTGGAAGAAGACGCTTGGTACATGAACTATATTTTCATAGCGAAATCCAAGGAAATTATAAACGGATATGACGACGGGAGTTTTCGTCCGGATGAAAATATAAATTTGGCGGAAACTTTAAAAATTTATTTGGAATGTTTAAATGTGAAGAAGTATCCGGATCCATCAAATTTGGATTTTGCAGACGTAAATAATGAAGGTTGGTACGCAAAATACGTGGCTTACGCTCACTCATTGGAAACTTTGAACATCAACGCAAACAACGAAATTTTTCCAGACAAAAAATTAACCAGAGGAGACTTCGCGGAAATCGCTTACAGAATTCAAAACGCTCACAATAACGGATATAAGTTTGGAAAAGCAACCTTTTATGGGAAAGCCGTTCACGGAAATAACACGGCATCTGGAGAGATTTTTGACATGTATTCTTTTACGGCCGCCCACAAAACCTTGCCATTTGGAACAATAGTGGAAGTAAAAAGTCTTTCCACGGGAAAAACGGTTGAAGTAAAAATCACCGACAGAGGCCCATACGGCCCAGGGAGAGTGCTGGATTTATCATCTTCAGCTTTTGAACAACTAGCATCTTTAGGGACGGGAATAATTAATGTACAATACCGAATAGTTGATTCAATATAAAAATCATGGGCGTAATAGATTTCACAAAAAGAGAAAGAAAAATCAAGACTAAGACAACTCTGAAAACAGAAACCCGAAAAACAATTCGAGCCTTGATAATAACACTAAGTATAATGATTTTAGTTTTATGGGGAACTTTTTTGGCAATAACAACTCACGGATCGGAACGAGGATACGCGCTTGCTCAAGCCAAGTTGAAAAATAAAAATCTAAAATCCGAAGCCGCAAGCATAAAAACAAACCTCACAACAACAACCTCTTTCACCGAACTGGAAGCCAATTCAACCGTTTCCCAAATGACTCCCCTCTCCGACGAAAACAAAACCTACGTCACAAAAGAGGACAATACGGTGAAATAAACAAAAAAACGTTTCGAGCTACGGAAAAAAGTTCTTATTTCAATAGGGATTCCCTCTTTGCTCTGCAAAAAATGTCCTCGTCGTCTAAAGCCGACTCCGGGCATTTTTTGCAGAGCAAAGCCCTACGCCTTCGTCTATTCTCGCACAGCTCGAACAGACTGCGGCTTCGGACCAGAAATCTCGCAATTACTTCAATGGGGTCCGGCTCTTTTTTCTCGAAAGTTTTGCTCCTGACCGTCGCAACTTTCAGCGAAAAAAGTCCTACGCTACCTCGCCACTACTTGGTAGCGCCACGGAGAATCGAACTCCGATTTACAGGATGAAAACCTGCCGTCCTAACCATTAGACGATGGCGCCATGAATATAGCAGGCCTTAGTATAAGTAATTACCGTCCAAAGTCAATTTAATTTAAAAACAAAAATAATTATCTACATAAAATTTTAATTTCGAAAAATTTAACAAAAACTCTGCTATAATATTGGCATGAATGCCAAAAAAAACATCTATCTCGATTACGCCGCCACCACTCCAGTTGACCCGGAAGTTTTGAGATCCATGCTTCCCTACTTCACGGAAAAATTCGGAAACGCGGGATCGCTCCACAGCAAAGGCCTCGAAGCAAAACAAGCCATCGATCAAGCCCGCGCAACCATTGCAAAATATCTGAACTGCCAACCTTCCGAAATAATTTTCACAGGCAGTGGAACCGAAGGCAACAACATCGCGATTATAGGCACTGCAAAAGCAAATAAATCCAAGGGACACCACCTCATTACTTCAAAAATCGAACATCCTTCCGTCCTCGATGTTTTCAAACAGCTCGAAAAAGAAGGCTTTGTCGTGACGTATCTCGATGTAAACGAAGAAGGATTTATAGATCTAACCCAACTCGAAAATGCGATAACAAAAGAAACGATTCTTGTTTCAATAATGTTTGCGAATAACGAAATTGGATCGATAGAACCTGTCGAAGAAATCGCAAAAATATGCAAAAAACATAAAGTCCTTTTTCACACGGACGCTTGTCAAATAGCCGAATATAAAAATATAGACACAAAATCGATTCCACTCGATCTACTTACTATAAACGGAAGCAAAATTTACGGACCAAAAGGAATCGCCCTCCTATATGTCAGAAAAGGAACACCCATCTATCCCCTTTTCCAAGGCGGATCCCAAGAACAAGGCCTCCGCGCGGGAACCGAGAACACTCCGGAAATCGTCGGCCTCGCGAAAGCATTTGAAATAGCTCAAAAAAATTGCAAAGAAGAAAGTGCTCGCACCGAAAAACTCCGAGATTATTTCATCGAAAACATTCTCAAAAAAATACCAAACGCCCGCCTAAACGGCCC
>JAQVVS010000019.1:10976-13761 GCA_028698865.1 Candidatus Altimarinota bacterium
CGAAGGAAAAGACCTCCTTCTCCAACTCGACAATCACGGAATTTTCGTATCCACAGGATCAGCCTGCAAAAGCGGAAAAAACACATCGTCCCATGTCCTAAACGCCATCTGCAAAAACAAAGACATCGCCATTTCCAGCATCAGAATAAGCCTTGGGAAACAAACCACAAAAAAAGACTTGGATTATGTAATCGAAATCCTGCCAAAAATCGTACAAAAAATGCAAAATTGAAAATAACCTTCCAGCCTTTTTACACCAACCATCCAAAATTTTGAAAGAAAAAGTGACGACATGCTTTCCAATACAAAACCAAAACCTATTAGACAACAAATCCACACACGCAGGCAACCCATTGGAACAAGATAAAAAAATAATCACAGCAAACAGCCACTCCTAAGCACAAATTTTTGGGCAAAAAATAGTAGAGGCGCTAAACAAAACCATCTAGCCCGAACACATTTTTTAAAGGATTTTTGAATTATATTTTTGACACAATCCCCTAACGTCAATCCCAAAGCGAGCTTTTTCAGCAAACCCGCATAAGAAAGCAAAAAAAAAACCCTTCATCGAATTACAACTTTTATACTTTTAGACGTCAACTTCTTTTCCCCAATTCCGCTTTGAAACCAAAACCTTGTCTGATAGTATTAAAAGTACTCTACTATATATGGTATGCCCTAGAAAAGCCAGCTACTACATATAGAATGAGACTCATGTCTGTGAAAAATCTTCAAAAAAATCCCCTAACTCAAAAAAAAATATGTCGCCCATACAAAAAATCCGAAAGAGAGACGGTTCAATAGCCGAATTCGATCAATCAAAAATTACAGAAGCTGTTTGGAAAGCGGCCAGTTCAGTTGGTGGTAGCGACAAAACCGTAGCTCAACAAATTTCAAACCAAATTTCAGCGGTTCTCGAAGTTTTCTACAAAGACGAATCAAACATCCCAAATGTAGAACAAATCCAAGACTTGGTTGAAAAGATTTTGATTGAGGGAGGACACGCAAAAACAGCAAAAGCATACATTTTATACCGCGAAGAACATAAAAAAATAAGAAAAACACAAGAAGACATACTGGGAGGAAAAACCACAAAATTACCGCTTTCAGTAAACGCATTGAGAGTTTTCGCAGGAAGATATTTACAAAGAGATGAAAATGGAGAAGTCTGCGAAACTCCAGAACAAAGAATCGACACAGCGGCCGGAGCTCTCGCCACCGTAGAAGCCGATTACGGAAAATCCGAAGAACAAATTGAGGAAATCAAACAAGCATTCAAAGATATAATGTTCAATTTCGAATTCCTTCCGGGAGGACGCACTTTGGCTAACGCCGGAGGAAAAACAAGACTCGTAGCAAATTGTATAGTAGTCCATCCAGAAGACAGCATGGACAGCATTTTTTCAACACTGCGAGATGCGGCATTACTTCAACAAGCAGGTTCCGGACTTGGATTTCCTTGGCATTTGCTTCGTCCAGCAGGAACATTCGCAAAGAAAAATCAAGGAGTCGCATCAGGGCCTATTTCATTTATGAAAGCCTACAACGAAGCCTTTGGAGTTATCAAACAACAAGGTCGTCACGGAGCAAATATGGGCGTAATGAGAGTAGATCATCCGGATATTTTGGAATTTATCGAATCAAAATGGGAAGAAGGAACTCTAGTGAATTTCAATATATCTGTCGCGCTGACTGGTGAATTCATGACTCAAGTAAAAAATAAATCTACCGAACCATGGCTTTGTGAATGGAACGGCCAAAAAATGAAACCTCGCAGAATTGTTAGAAACAGCCGAGGAGCTTTTCTTGAAGCCATTGAGGAAACAATGACAGCTTCGGAATTAATGGATCGCATTATAAACGCAGCATGGAGAAACGGCGAACCGGGAGTTCTTTTCCCAGACGCAGCAAACAAATCAAACCCCATCCCAGCTTTAGGACGCCTAGAAGCCACAAATCCTTGTGGAGAACAATGGTTGCATGATGGAGATGTTTGTAATTTAGGATCAATAAATCTCGGGAAATTTGTCAAAGATGAAAAAATCAACTTTGATAGACTTAAATTCGTAGTGGAATCAGCCACAAGATTTTTAGACAATGTAATTGATTTATCCGATTTCCCCGTTGAAAAAATCAACAAAACATTCAAAAATAATCGCAGAATCGGACTTGGAATAATGGGTTTTGCAGACATGCTTTATCAACTTAGAATAGCGTACAATTCAGACGAAGGAGTAAAAACAGCTCAAGAAGTAATGAAATTTGTAAACGACACCGCCCACGAATTTTCGCATAAATTAGCTGAAGAAAAAGGAACTTTTGCGAACTGGGAAATCAGCGTTTACGGACCGAAAGATAAAAATATAAAAATGCGAAATTCCGCATTAACAACAGTTGCTCCGACAGGATCAATTTCCATGATTGCGGATTGCTGTTCCGGAATAGAACCGTTTTTCGCACTCGCCTACTACAAAGAAGTTATGAACGGACAAAAAATGATGTACTTAAATCCATATCTTGAAGCGGAACTCAAAAAACACAACCTCGACACCGAAGAAATTAGAGGAGAAATACACAGAACCGGCTCTCTCCAAAACATCGAATCAATCCCTGCAGAATTAAAAAGAGTATACGTAACCTCCATGGACATCAGCGCAGAAGATCACATAAAAACACAAGCCGCCTTCCAAGAACATGTAGACAACAGCATATCAAAAACAATCAACTTCCCAAATTCCGCAACAAGAGAAGATGTTCGAAAAGGATATCTTTTGGCATGGGAATC
>JAQVVS010000108.1 GCA_028698865.1 Candidatus Altimarinota bacterium
AGGAAGTTCGAGATGCTGTATTTGTGAATGTGGGAACGATTTTGTTTTTTCAAGTGGGGTTGGATGATGCGGAATATATTTCTCAGCAGTTTGGTGAGGAAGTTTTGCCTCCCGACTTGGTGTCTCTGAGTAAATATAACGCTTATTCACGCGTTTTGGTTGATGGAATGCCTACAAGTACGTTTTCATTGTCAACACTTCCTCCTCCGCAACTGGAAAACGAGGAAGTTAATCTTGAAAAAATCACAAAAGTTTCTCGAGAAAGATATGCTCAAAAAGTTGAAGTTATCGCGGATAAAATAAAGAAGTGGAGTTCTCAAAAGAAAAATGATGATGATGGAGAGGGTTTTGGGAGTGGTTCTGCCTATAAAGGGGTTTCTGAGAAAAATAAAAAGAAAAAACAATAAATTATGTCTCAAGATTTTTTTCGCAAAACTTTGCATCAATGGAGGATTTTGTTTAAAGACAGCGCTTATAGGTGGTCTTTTGCGTTGGGGCTTTTTGTTTTGATAAGTGGGGGATTGGTTACTAAGGAAGTAGGGGTTTACAGGGATATGAGTGTTTATGTTTCGGTTGGGGATTTTATATTGAATAGGATTCCTACTTATGATTTGGAGATTTTATTTTTTTGGGGACTTTATGCGTTGATAGGGATGATTGTTTTTTATGGAATTTTGGTTGAGCCTGAAAAGTTTCCTTTTATGATGAAGACTTTTGGGGTTCTTTTGTTTGTGAGATCTGGATTTATAGTTTTGACTTTTATAGGGCCTCCGGAGGGTTTTTTCTTTAAGGATGGAGTTAATTTTGGTGTTTTTTGGAAAGACGTGATTTTCAAAAATGATCTTTTCTTTTCTGGGCATACTTCCATTCCTTTTATGGGTTATCTGCTTTTTAGGAAGAATAAATGGTTTAGAATGGTTATGCTTTTGGGGTCTGTTGTTATGGGGTTGACGGTTTTGCTTATGCATGTTCATTATTCTATCGATGTTTTTGCGGCATTTTTTATAAGTTATGGGATTTATGCTTTCAGCGATAAGATTTTTAATCAGCTCAATTTGAGATTCAAGAGAAGGATTGCGCTGCATGGCTGGAATACTTGGAAAAAAAGGATTGAGTCTTTAAAGAAAAGTAAGCATTACAAAAATTTTCAAAAAATATTTTATAAATAATTTTTTATGAAAGAAGTTGTTTCAAGTTTCGCTCCTAAGGCTATAGGTCCATATTCTCAAGCTGTTATTAGTGGGAATTTTGTTTTTTGTAGTGGGCAAATTCCTTTGGATAATGATGGGAATTTGGTTGATGGGGATGTCGAAGTTCAGGCTGAACAAGTCATCAAAAATTTGAAGGAAGTTTTGATCGAGGCTGGATCTTCTTTGGAAAAGGTTTTAAAAACTACTGTTTATCTTTCCGATATGAATGATTTTCCGAAACTGAATGAGGTTTATTCGAAGTATTTTATTGGTGAAATAAAACCAGCAAGGGCTACTGTGCAAGTTGGTCGTTTGCCAAAGGATGTTAGGGTAGAAATTGATTGTGTTGCGGAATTGTAGTCTATTTCTCGAGAATTTCTATTCCTGGTAGGGATTTGCCTTCCAGAAATTCGATACAAGCCCCTCCGCCCGTGGAAATATGGGTGAATGCTTTTACCGGAATGTTTAGCTTTTTGATGCAATCAGCTGTGTCTCCTCCTCCAATGATTGATGTGCATGGGTGATTTGCGAGGCAGTCGGCTATCATTCTTGATCCGTTTTGAAATGGCTTGTATTCAGTGACTCCGAGAGGTCCGTTCCAGATTACAGTTCCGGATTTTTGTATTACTTCACAATATCGGTCGGCGGTGAGGCGCCCTATATCCAATATTTTCATGTCTCCGAGGACGTCTTGGACTGGGACAGTTGCTGTTTCTGCTTCGTCATTGACTTCTCCCGCCACTACCACATCTTTTGGGAGTATTAATTTTTCGCGATTTTTTTCGCATTCGAGCATTATTTCTTGCGCGATGTGGAGCTTTTCTTTTTCGCATAGAGATTGTCCTGTGTTGTAGCCCGCTGCGTTTAGAAATGTATTCGCCAAGCCTCCACCTATCAAGAAATAGTCGGCTTTATTTATGAAGTTTTTTATTATTCCTATTTTTGTGTCGATTTTTGATCCTCCGAAAATCATGGTTAACGGGCGAGCGATTGATTCTGTGAGGAGGGGAGCGAGTTCGCGAATTTCTTTATCTATCAGAAGGCCTCCGTAAGCTGGTAGATAATTAGCGATTCCGGCTGTGGAAGAATGTTTTCTGTGAGCTGTTCCAAAAGCGTCATTTACGAATATTTCTCCCAAGTTTGCCAATTCTTTGGTGAAATTTTCTTCACATTTTTCTTCTTCCGAATGAAATCGCAGATTTTCAAGCATAATAATTTCTCCGTCTTTCATTTCGGAAATAGCTTTTTTTACTTCATTTCCTATTACTTGATCCAATTTTTTTACTTTAACTTCTAAAAGTTTTTCCAAATGTTGAGCGATTTTTGTTAGGCGAAGTTCTTCTTTCACTTCTCCGTCAGGCCTTCCTAGGTGGCTCATGATAATTAACTTTGCGCCTTTCAACCTGAGGTAGTTGATTGTGTTTAGAGCTTCTACAATTCTTGTGTCGTCTTGAATTTCTCCAGTTTCTTTCGAAATTGGCACATTAAAATCTACTCTCAAAAGCACTTTTTTCCCTTTTATTTCAGGAATTTTCGATATTGTGCGAATTTGTATCATGTTTTTGAAAATTAAATTGTTGTTTGAATAAGAACTGCTTTTGCAAATTCTTTTCCTTTATTCATTTTTGAATTTTTTACTCTTTCGATCGCTTGTTTTTCATTTTCACATGCTATAACTCCGAAAGATATAGGCGTATTTTTTTCCAATTGGACTCTCATGATTCCTTGATAAGTTTGTTCCGCCACTAGATCGAAATGTTTTGTTTGTCCGCGAATTATTATTCCCAGAGCTATGATTGCGTTTGGGTGATGTTTTTTTATTATTTTTTGGCAAGCGAAAGGAATTTCTAGACATCCCGCCACTCGAAAAATTTGAATGTTTTTAGGATTTACATTGTTTGCGATTAATTCGGTTTTTGTGTTTTCGAGAAGTTCCAGTCCAAGATTTTCATTGAAATATGGCAGAATAATGGCTATTTTCAGCTTTTTTCCATTTATTTCTGGTGTTTTTGATTCTTTCAGTTTCATTTGTAAATTATATAAATCCGCGTTCCAAAAGATATTCATATTTTGTTTCGGACTCTTTCGCATCCAGCAATCTCTTTAAATATCTGGCGATTAAATCCACTTCCAAGTTTACCATTGATCCTTTTTCCAAACTTCCCAAATTTGTGTGAGAAATGGTGTGAGGAATAAGGTCTACTGAGAAAGTTTTTTTAT
>JAQVVS010000109.1 GCA_028698865.1 Candidatus Altimarinota bacterium
ACCCATAATTTTGCATGACAAATTTTTGCAAATCCTCTCCCTTATATCCCCTTTCAAAATTTGAAGAAGTAAAAACAACTTCATCACCGATATCAAAAATCGGCTCCAAAACATCCTTAACATTCTTGTTTTTCATAATCGAAACAAGAAACAAAAACTTTTTACGCGGAAATTTTTCTTTCAATTTTTCAATCAAAACTCGAACACTGTTTTTTGTGTGAGCCATGTCAAAAACAACCGTTTTCCCTTCAAAAAAACGCAAATCAACTCTACCAACAAGACGCACTTCTTGAAAAACTTTTTCCAAAAATTTTTCATCGACTTCTCCAACCAAATTTTTCAAAACATCGAAAGCCAAGAACAAATTTCCTTCTTTCTCGACAAAAAAAACATTTCCGATTTCCCCAGCCTTCTCAAATCGCCCAATTTTTTCACGAATCAAGCTTTCAACATAATCGCTTTGTTTCGCCACAATCAGCTCTCCCACCTTTTTCCCAAGAAAAATACCCAACTTTTCATCCAAAATTTTATCGTAAGTTTTTCCCAAAATATCGGTATGCTCCTTTTCCATTTTGGTCAAAACAGCAACTTTCGATTCTATTACATTCGTGGCATCCAGTCGCCCTCCCAACCCAACTTCAAAAACCGCAAAATCAACTCCGTTTTCAATAAAAATTTTCAAAGCCACCGCCACCAAAAACTCAAAATAAGTCGGAAAATCGCCCTTATAATCGCGCAAAAACTCTTTCAATTCCGCAACCTCGGCCGCAAATTCCTTTTTTGAAAAACTCCTCCCATTGACCCAAATATATTCCGTCATATCCACAATATAAGGACTCGTAAAAATTCCAACTTTATACCCTTTTTTGAACAAATAATTCCCAATAATCATGCAAGTGGTGCTCTTTCCTTTCGATCCGGCAATATGAACACACGCAAGCTTCCGATAATCCAATTTATAAGCCTCCAAAAACAGCCTAAACCTCCTCAAATCGAAATTTTTCTCGGTATAAGCCGGAAAACCCTTGTCTTCATAAGGATTAAACCCCTTCAAAAATTTCACAGCACTTTCAAAATTCATAAATTATTGGTATAACTGGACTGCTTTAAATCATCGCTCTAAATCTTAGACGAAAATGTTCGATAGAAAAAGAAAAAACAGCCAATACAAATTTATTTACGGGAAAAGCCCTGTTCTTCGCGGAAACGCAACGAGCAAAGGATTTCGCACCCCAACAAAAACTACAAAAAAACTTCACCCCACCATCGTAAAAATCAAAAAAATCCTTATACTAAGCGGAATAGTAGCTGTGATAGCCTTCTCTGTTTACGGAATTTTCTTTTCAAAATATCTCACAATCACGGAAGTTTCTCTAAAAAACAAAGAACTTGAAAATCAAAACATCGGAGACAAAATAAAAAACAGCATCTCGTCCGCACTCGGCAAAAACATAATATTCACCAACACAAAAGAGCTCGAGACAAAAGTCCTACTATCCTTCCCCGAACTGGAAAAAGTCACTCTGAGTAAAAAATATCCAAACATTATTCAAATAGATTTTTCCGAATATCCATTGGTGGCAAACATATTAAATGAAAGCGCCAGCATAAAAAAAAGCTACATAATAAATGCCGTGGGATATGCAGTAAAAGAAAATTATGAAGATAAAAACTTGCCATACATAAAAATAAAATCCGAAGAACCGCTAAATATCCAAAACGCAATAATCGAGCCCACAAACCTATCATACATCCTCGACGCAAAAGATTATTTCGAAGAAAAATTCGGAATGCGAATAATAGAGACAATATATAAACCGATAGCCCGCGAAGTCCACCTCTTCACAGAAAAAAGTTTTTATATCTGGCTGGACATAAAGCGCCCATTCGACCAACAGCTTAAAAAACTCAAAAAAGCCTTGGTAAAGCTAAATATCCATGAAGGATCCCTCCTCTATATCGACCTTCGCATAGCAGGAAATAACGGCGACAAAATAATATACAAAAGAAGATAATTGTAATTTATATCGTTTTTTGATATAATTCACGCATACAAAAATAAATCATTAAAAGAAAAACAAAATGTCTCAAGCTTCCAAACTCGCAATGATAAAAGAAATGATTGATTCGGCGGAATCAAATTTGAGGTCTGCAAAACAAATATTGGTAGAACTCGTAGGAGGAAAAACTTCAAAGAAAACCGTTTTCGCAAAAATGGCTCAAGAGCTCGATCCGATAGAAAAAGATGACGACGGAGAAGACAAAATAGTTGAAGGAGTTTTCAACGGAGAAACAATGACGGACAAAGACGAAAAAGATTATCCAGTCCCAGCAAATTACGCTAGCAAATCAAAGCTCATTCCTGGAGACGTTTTGAAACTAACAATAAAAGAAGACGGAACATTTTTATACAAACAAATAGGCCCGATAGAAAGAAAAAGAGTAATCGGAATTTTGACTTACGGAGACGGCCAATACAAAGTGATCGCGGCAGGAAAAGCTTACAAAGTACTATTGGCTTCGGTGACTTATTTCAAAGCTGAAGTCGGAGATAAAATAACTTTAATCGTTCCCGAAGTCGAAGATAGTGAATGGGGAGCTATTGAAAATGTTTTACCAAAAGATTCAGAAGATCTTTTGGAAGATTAACCAAAAAAAATATGCCGGAAGAAACAAATCCACAAATTCCACAAGATCCGCAAATGCCACAAACGCCGCAAATGCCGAATCAAGATCAAAACATTCCTTCAATGAATGTTCCAGCTACGACGCTCTCCCCCAGTGCAGAACAAAACCCGGAATTGGACCCGAAAAAAATGTTAAATCCTGAAGCAGACCTAGAACAAAAACTTGCCGAAGTCCCAGACTCCACCTCCACAGAAAAAAAACTCCCAGTAAAAATGATATCCATAGCCGTAATCGCGATTTTGATTATCGGAGCGGGAGCTTACTTTTTCTTTGGCATGGGATCTGCGGAAGTGGACGATTCCTTGATAGCCGACCCACCTCCTTCAATCGAAAATCCATTCGCTTCCGATGAAGATTTGGAAGATGAGGAAGGCGAAGAAGATGAGGAAATCGCTGAAATCGAAGTAGAAATGGAAACGCCAAGCAATCCTCCATCTCTAGAATTACAATCTGAAACTCCAGAGCCGGCAGAAGATCCTTCATCTGAAATGGAAGAATTTGGAGCGATTATAGATGATTTGAAAGAATCCAGCGAAGCGGGATTCGACATCATCGATGACACAATAATCGAAGATGAACCAGCTGGTGAAGAAACTCCGGAAGATGAAGATCCGTCGGGAAAAATCTCTCGCTAAAAATCGGTGATTTTATTAGTATTGAAACACTATGATTTTTTCGTGGAACAAAATTAAGAAACCGATTATCG
>JAQVVS010000110.1 GCA_028698865.1 Candidatus Altimarinota bacterium
TAGCCATGATGGATAGAGCCCTGGAAAAAATAGATATAAACAAAATTCCATCAATCGAAGATCAACTTAAAGACATATAAATGCAATTCCTGTTTACAAATCATTTCAAAAAACAAATTAAAAGACTTCAGAAAAAATTCCCGAAGTTAAAGAAAGACTTGATAGAGGAATTAAAGAGTTTTGAGCTAAAACAAGGGATATATATCGGAAAATCCATTTATAAAATTCGCATAAAAAGCAGTGATCAAAATAGAGGGAAATCTGGTGGGCTCAGATCATACGCATATTTTTATATTAAAAAAGATCTTTTAGTTCCGCTTTGCATTTATTCAAAAAACGAAGTATCTTCCATCAGCCAAAACGAATTGGAATACCATTTCAAAAATGTTCTTTTTGAAATAAGTAAGTTATTCACATGAACTACCTAATCTACACATACGGCTGTCAGATGAATTATTCCGACAGCGAAAGAATGGAAACCTATCTCGAGGCGCTCTGTTTAACAAAAGCAAAATCCGAAAAAGAGGCGGACATTATTCTTTTCAATACATGTAGCATAAGAGAAAAAGGTGAACAAAGAGTGCTGGGAAAAATGGTGGACATGATTAAACTTCGCAAAAAAAACAAAAAATTAATAGTCGTGATTACCGGCTGTATGGTGCGCAAATCCAGCTCTCGTTATTCGGAAAAAAGAGATAAATTATTTAATCGAAGTAGGGAAATAGACATAGCTCTTCGCATTGAGGAATTGCCAAAATTGGCTGATTTGATTAAAGAGCTGGATCCGAAAATAAAATTAAAAAAAATCAAAGAAGAAACTCTCGAAGATTATTTTCACATCACTCCGCACTTCACTTCAAAATCTCAAGCATTTATCCCAATCTCTACTGGATGCGATAAATTTTGTACTTATTGCATCGTTCCGTTTAGTCGCGGTCGTGAAAAGAGTAGGCCGATGGCTGATATTCTCAAGGAATGCGAAGAATTCGTGAAACAGGGAGGGAAGGAAATCACTCTTCTCGGACAAACCGTGGACTCTTACGGACTGAGCATTTTTGATAAACAGGAAGGAACTTTCAAGGATTTGCCAAAGGGAAAAACGCCATTTGTGAATCTGCTTGAGCAAATTGATAAACTTTATTCCAAAGGGCTAAGGCGATTGCGATTTACATCTTCTCATCCAAAAGATATTTCGGATGATTTGATTTTAGCTCATGGCAAATTAAAAACGCTTATGCCTTATCTCCATTTGCCGGTTCAGGCTGGGAGTAATTCTTTGCTTAAGCGCATGAATCGCCCTTATACAGTGGAAAAATATTTGGGAATTATTAAAAAATTACGAAAAACTGTGCCCGATATCGCGATTTCCACAGATTTGATTGTGGGGTTTTGCGGGGAAACGGAAGAGGAATTTAAAGAGACTTACGATTTATTCAAAAAAGTTGAATTTGATTTTTGTTATTTTGCTCAGTATTCTGATAGGAAGGGGACATATGCATCAAAAAATCTAAAAGACGATATTCCAAAAAAAGTAAAACTGGAAAGATGGCACGCTATCAATGAATTATTGAAAAAAATAGTTTCAAAAAAACTGCCGAAATTCATAGGGAAAACAGTAGAAGTTTTGGTGGAATTTGAAAAAGCGGGAATGCTACACGGATACAGCGAACACTACAAAGAAGTCCAATTCAAAGGCCCAAAATCTATTATTGGCCAAATAGTTCAGGTAAAAATAACCAAAGCAACTCAATGGGTTTTGGAAGGGGAAATTACGAAATAATATTCGCTATTCCCAAAACCGTTGTGGCGGCAAACATCGCCATAAACAAAGAAGCAAAAGCCCAAGAGCGAGTAAATTTCACCGTAAGTTCATTGCGATGAATATAAATCTCTCCAACTCTTGTTTCCAAAGTGTCAATTCTCCTTTCTAGAGAATCCATCCTTCTTTCTAAAGAGTCCATTCTTCGCTCCAGATTATCCATCCGTTTTTCAAGTAGATCCATGCGGCCTTCAAGGGCCTCCATGCGGCCTTCAAGGGCCTCCATGCGGCTTTCAAATGCATCCATGCGCTTTACGACATCATCCTTAAAATCGATAATCAGCTCATAAAGCATTTGATTTGTAATTTCTTTTTCAACCATGTTTCCTTCTGTCATATTAATTCAGTTAAATGATAGTGCCGAAGACAAAAAAGGTCAATCGACAAAAGCACGATATCAAACAAATATTAAATAATTTTAAAATTTTCCTAAAATTTTTCTGAAATCCGATTTTGACAAAAAATGGCTTTCTTATCCAATAATAGCTTTGATTCTCCTCACTCCACTAGAAGAACTTTCTTCTTTGAGGATTTTAAAACTCTTTAAATCAGCCGTATTATCAGCATGAGGTCCCCCACAAATTTCCACGCTGAAAACGGTATCGATTGTAGGATCGCCCATCGTATAAACCTTTACGGTATCACCATATTTTGACTCGAATAGCCCGATTGCTCCGCGGGATTTTGCATCTTCCACGGACATTTCTTCACAAGTTATAGGAAGTGATTTTTGAATTTGTTCATTGACGATTTTTTCCACTTCCGCAATTTGCTCTGGAGTCATTTTGTCGCTGTGGCTAAAGTCAAATCTTAGTCTCTCAGCTGTAATATTCGAACCTCTTTGCTCTACATGATCTCCCAAAATTTGGCGTAGAGCTTTGTGTAATAAATGAGTAGCAGTATGCAATTTGCTTACTTGTTCGCTATGATCTGCAAGCCCTCCAGAGAACTTTTTTTCAGCTCCGGCCTTTGATAATTCTTGATGTTTTTTGAAATGTTCTTCGAATTTTTCTGTAACATATTTTTTTTCTTCATCATTATTGATCCATCCTTTTTCTGTTAATTCTTCGAGAGTTAATTCCAGTGGAAATCCATATGTTGCAAACATTTCAAAGAAGAAATCCTCTTTGAATGATTGCGGATTCTTGGCTAATCCTTGCTGTTCCATTTGATCAACGTCTTTCGATAAAATAGATAATCCTTTACTGATTGTTTGATTGAATTTTTCTTCTTCCTTAGCGATTTCTGTCACGATTTTTTCTCGATTTATTTCCAATTCTTTATAAAAATCTCCATAATTTTTAATAATAATTTCGGAAATTTTTTGAACAAAATTCACTTCAACATTCAATTTTCTTCCGTATCTAATAGCTCTTCGAATAAGTCTTCGAAGAATATATCCTTGATCTGTGTTTGATGGAGAAACGCCCATTTGATCCCCTAAAATAAAAGTCGCCGCGCGTAAATGATCAGCGATAACTCTTTCCGCTTCTTTCATTTTTGGATCAGTCGGATCATATTTGCCAAGTTCTCGAATTGCATCAATCACTTCCACAAAAAGCTCCGTCTCGAAA